>NZ_JANPCM010000152.1:0-6896 GCF_031430955.1 Ferruginibacter sp. | reverse complement strand
TAAAGAAACCCCAGTGTTTATTGCCTTTATGCTGAATATAGAATTAGTGATGGCAGAAAATGGGGACGAGGTAAAAATAAAAGTGGATGGTGCTTCTAAACCCGAAGAAACTTTTACGATGATGGATAATAATCATCCATTTACTTTTACGGATAACGGCACTGCAAAAACTATAAAAATTTTATTGCTGAAAAATAAAACCAACGGAAAAACACTTACTATCTACAATGAATCTACCAATTCATTTATTGTTGATATGAGTATTGGATTTGATATTTCGTTGCAATCTGTTAAGTAATTTTAGCTGCTGGATAAAACTCCTGGCGGTTTTAAACCCTCCAGGAGTTTGCGAAGGAGTTGATGATAAAAATCCTGATTTATAAAATTACCCGTAACATCAACGCATAGCCCACATCTTTTTTAGGGTTGTCGGTAATTTTTACAATGTGCAGGCCAGCTGCTGTCCATACGGTAAATATTTCTCCTTTTTTATGTTTTGATACGGCTTCATCCAATTGTTGTAACATAACACCACGTACAAACCAGCCTAAATCGCCGCCTTTAACTGCAGAGGAATAATCGGCACTGTAAGTACTTGCCATTGATGCAAAACTTTCCCTGCCGGATTGTATTTTTTCTATAATGCTGTCTGCCAATGAAGATGCAAACCGAAAGCTGTAAGTGGAAGTATCTAACACAATATGGCTAACATGATAAAATGTATTAGGCGCTTTGTATAAAATCTTTATCAAAATATTTTCGCCTTTAAACGGGCCATACACTTTGCCTACTTTTCCTTTGTAAGCAAGACTGTCTGCTTTACCCATAAAATTACTGGTGGTAACTACAGCTACTGTATCAATAAAATATTTTTTCTTCAATACATATTTTACAAAACCGATGGGATTATTAGTAGTATCCAATACTTTTTTTATTTGAGCAAGGGTTTGGCTTTTTGCGGCAAATACAACACCGATGAACAGAATGCTAAAAAGAAATTTTTTCATTTTTAAATTTGAGCAGCAAATATAAGTTTTAATTAAGAAGACAGCCTTTGTAAGACTGTCTTCAAGAAAATATTAACTAAATGTATTTTATTTTAAAGCGTACAATATTTTTACTTCAAAACGCAATTTAATTTTTCTGTAATCAATTCCGCCTTCAGCTATACCACCATAAGATGATTGTTCTTTCATGGACAGAACATTTACCCCTGCAAGTGAATTGGATTTATATCTTCCTGACAATACATCAGAACTTAAAGATTCTTCCGGTTCTACTATTGTGATTGCTTCACCTACTTTTTCATTTACTGATTCGGATAAATACAGTGCTTTTTCCTTTGCAGCTCTAACGGCCATAATTTTTAACTGCTTCCTGAATTCAACAATTTTACTATGAGAAGTTCTGGTAATACTAAAGTTGCTGGTAGCGTCATCATCCAGGCGGTTAACCAGTTCGTCAATTAATTTTGTGTTGCTGAATTTTAATTGATAAGTAATGGAAGCCAATAAATCTGGATCTTTTTTTCTGTGTCTCCAAATTGATGACAGGTTATAACCATCGTAGGATGCCACAGCAATATTGCTGTCTGCAATTCCCACTGCTTTGCAGTTAGCTAAAAAATCAGTTTTAATTTTGTCGAGTTCCTTTTTTTCTTCTCCTTTTTTCTTGTATTCCCTTAAATCTACCTGCACATAAATTTCATCGGGAATAACTTCCATTTCGGCACTGCCGGTAACTGAAATTGTTTTTGGAAAAGGGAAACAACCGGGCTGTGTGTTTTGTGCATTAAGCAAACAGGTTATTGCCACAGCAATAATGACCAATGATATTTTTTTCATGTTATAATTTTATAAGGGATGAAATAGATGAAGCAATTACACAAACATTTATAACTTTAATTTCCTGGAGACAGACTTCACCAACTTCTTCATTTCCTCCAGCTCACCCAATTGCTGTTGTATAAAACTATTGTCTTCTAATCTTCCTACAACTTTGTTCATTTCTTCATTGGTATCGTACACCATTTTTTTAAAGGGGTTGCTGTAATCTTTAGCACGGCTGTTAAAAATCCCTTTGCACATCCATTCTTTAGTATCTAAAGCCTGTTGTAATAATTGTTTAAAAAGTGCAGGCGTAAATTGCGTTGGAGTACTTTTTAATATTTCTAATAAAGCAGTATAACCATGATTTAATTTATCGGCAGTGTAAGCTTCGCCCTGCTGGCGGTAAAAATTATGCATGTCATCCCAGCTTTTTACTTTACCCGATTTTATATTTCGCCTTAAATTTTCTATTGCAGTTTTTTGTATCAGTTGTCCGCCAATATTCAGCCATTCACTTCTTTGTATTTTAGCTGAAAGGGATTTTTTTAATGTCTCAAAATCGGCAAATTTATTTTTTTGTAAGTGATTTAATATTTCCATGGTGCCATAATATTGAATCACTTCTTTAAATATCGCCATCGACTGCGGCACTTTTAAAATTTTTGTAGTGCGGTCAGTATTTTCCCAGCCGGTAATTGTTGCAGTACCTTCTGCATCGGGCTTTAATTTTTGTAAAATTTGTAAGCCGTCAAAAATTTCATTCACCGTATCGGGGGCTAAAAAATCATATTCCAGGTGCTGAATTTTTTCTGTTCTTCGGTCACGGTCAAAATACTTGTGTGCATTACGTGCCAGTGCATACATGTTGTACATAAACCAGTAAGCAGGCATTACCACTAACACATCGTTACTTACATCATTACTCACTAAACTAAACGGTACAGGGATATTTAACTCTGCCGGAAAATCGCCTTTAGCAATTATGGTAAACGCCGCAAATTTTGAATTGTGTTTTAAACTTACACAAAGCCCCGGCCAAAAGCCACGGTCTGCAACTATTTCACCATCGGCAGCACGGCTGTTATGGTTGCTGCCAATAGTTGCACCTGCTGCAATATTACTTTGCCCCATTACAACTGCTGCACATAAAAAAGAATTATTATGATGCTGTTCGTGTGCCGGAAAAATTAAGGAGTTCAACACTTCGCAACAGGAAATAGTGGAGTTATTACCGAGATAAGAATTGATTAACCTGGCGCCATATTTTAACTGGCAATGCGATGCCATAATAAAACGTACTGCTTTGGCGCCATAAAAAATTCTGCAGCCATAACCCACAATACCATTTACCAGTTCGCAGCCTTCACCAATTTGAGAAGTGCGTTCTTCATCACTGTTAACCGTAAGGTTTTTTAATTTGTTGGCACCTTTAAAATATGCATCAGTGCCCACCCACACATCTTTTATAATTTTGCAATTTTTTATAACGGTGCGGTCGCCAATTTTTCCATAGTAGCCTCTTAGTTTATCAAAACGGTCTTCCGTAAATTCTTTGAATTTATTCAGCAGTGCATCATCATCCCTGTACTTGCTCCATAAGTAAGCATCGCCGGGTAACATGCCGTTAAAAGGCAACACACTTCTGCCACCGTTCTCGTTACACAATTCCAACCACACCCTTACTTTTTCATCTTCGCCTTCTTTAATAATACCGTTACCAAATTTTGCATTATCGGTGCAGGCCAGTTCGTTTACATTGGCAATCATTACTTCGTTGCCAATAATATAATGGCCTAAATAGTTAACATTATCCACACAAACATTATCGCCAAAATCGCAACTGATGATGGTGCTGTTGTATAAACCTACAGCCATTCTTAAATTATGAAACTCCAGGTAGTACGGTTCTAATTTTCCAATACGTACTAAACCAAAAAACTTACAGTTCTTTACTAACTCGGCATTAAAAAATGAGGAAACTAAAATATTATTCCAATCATCGGAAGTGTTGCGGTTACGCACCAGCACTTCAATTTCCAGCGCCGATAATTTGCGGTAGCTGATACCATTACGGTTTTGTTTGTTGCGTAAATGGTATTCATTTTTTCCTTTGGGAATATATTGCGGTGCTACAAAATTGTAGCCTAGGTTATTAACCGGATGTTTTTGAATGATGTTCATGCCCCGAAGCCCCTGTCCCCTGAAGGGGAACTTAGGCAGTTACTTTAAGATTATTAGTTAATACATTCAAGATGAAAATGAAATATACATCTTGAATGTTGCCCATATTATTTGGGTAAAGCTGAATAAAGATATGCAGTACAAGAGTGCGACGCAACGATGATGCCCAATGAACTAATGCCCGTTACCAAAATAAAGCTACCTGCAATATAAGCGAAAAAATAAAACAAATGTTGTAGCTATTGAAGTTCCCCTTCAGTGGGCAGGGGCTTTTATTCTACCGTTACACTCTTCGCTAAATTCCTCGGCTTATCTACATCAACAGCTTTTGCAATACCAACATAGTAACTTAATAATTGCAAAGGAATGGTGCTGAGCATTGGCGCAATAATTTCATCAGCAGCAGGTACATAAAAAATATCATCGGCAAGGCCGGGAATAACTTCATCGCCTTCGGTAATGATGGCAATTATTTTTCCTTTTCGGGCTTTTATTTCCTGCATGTTGCTCACAATTTTTTCGTGGTAACTGTCTTTGGTAGCAACAAAAATTACGGGCAGGTTTTCATCCACTAAAGCAATGGGGCCATGTTTCATTTCGGCGGCAGGGTAGCCTTCGGCGTGTATGTAACTGATCTCTTTAAGTTTTAAAGCGCCTTCTAATGCAATCGGAAAATTATAGCCTCTTCCTAAAAATAAGGCATCGCCTGCACCTTTATACTTTTCTGCAATCGCTTTTAAAAGATCAGCACTCTTTAAAATGGCATCCACTTTTTCCGGCACGGCATCTAATTCCATCAATAAATTATTATACCGTTCATCGGTGATGGTGCCTTTTTCTTTTGCAATTTTTAAAGCCATCATCATAATTACCGCAAGCTGGCCGGTAAAAGCTTTGGTAGAAGCTACACCAATTTCGGGGCCGGCATGTGTGTAAGCACCACCATCACTTATCCGTGCAATGGAAGAACCCACCACATTTACAATTCCAAAAATGATAGCGCCATTTTCTTTTGCTCTTTCAATGGCCACTAAAGTATCTGCAGTTTCACCACTCTGGCTAATGGCAATAATAATATCGCCTTTATTTACTATCGGGTTACGGTAACGGAATTCACTGGCGTATTCCACTTCTACCGGAATGCGGCAGAGCTCTTCAATAACATACTCGGCTAACAGTCCGGCGTGCCAGCTGGTACCGCAGGCAACAATTATTATACGTTGTGCATTTTTAAAATGTTCAATATTGTTCATCACGCCGCTCATGGTAATAGTGCCTGCTGTTGCATCTAATCTGCCACGCAAACAATCATGAATGGTGCTGGGCTGTTCAAAAATTTCCTTCAGCATAAAATGGTCGTAGCCACCTTTTTCAATTGCTGCCAGTTCCATATCCAGCTTGGTAATAAACGGAGTAATTTTTTCGTTACCCAAATTTTTCAATATCAATTCGTCAGGCCTCACAATGGCCAGCTCGTAATCATTTACATACACCACTTCTTTGGTATATTCCAGCATGGGGCTTGCATCGCTACCTAAAAAATGTTCGCCTTTGCCCACACCAATTACCAGCGGGCTGCCTTTACGGGCCGCAATAATAGTTTGCGGATCGTCTTCATCAATTAGCAAAATGCAATACGCCCCTGTAATTCTTTTTAACGCTACTCTTACTGCTTCTTCTAAATTGCACTCGTTATTTTTTTTAATGTCTTCAATAAAATTTAATAAAACTTCGGTATCGGTATCGCTGGTAAAAGCATAGCCTTTATTTACTAATTCTTTTTTTATCTGGGCATAATTTTCAATAATGCCATTGTGTATCATGGCCAGCTTGCCGCTTTTTGAAGTATGTGGATGTGCATTCCTGTCGCTGGGTTCGCCATGCGTTGCCCAACGGGTATGGCCAATGCCAATGTTAGAATGTAAATCTTTACCAATAATGCTTTCTTCCAGGTCGGCCACACGGCCTTTCTTTTTATAAACTTTTAAGCCGCCGTTTAAAAGTGCTACGCCGGTGCTGTCGTACCCACGGTATTCTAAACGTTTTAAACCAGTAATTACTATCGGATATGCCTCACGTGGGCCGGTGTAACCTACAATTCCACACATAAATTTTTAAATTTACCCCCATCCCCTAAAGGGGTGATTATGGAGATTATGTTTTTAATATTTTTTTAACCCGGCCAAAGAACAAAGTCAATCTTCATTGGTCTGGCCTAAGGCGAGACACTCTTCAACTGAAACGCTTTGTTCAACTTTAATTGCAGCGTATGGGGTTTATTAATTTTGACTGCAAATTAGCAAATTTGCAGCATTAACGGCACAAGGTAAGTGGCTATTGTGTGTATTACAATTAATTGGCTTAAATTAGATATTCAATTGTTTATTATGAAAATTTTTCTCCCTTTTTTGTTGCTGGTATTTTTTATACATACCGCTATTGCACAAATACCTGCCGGTATATCTGCAAAAACAAATTTATACTTTGTACGCCATGCCGAAAAAGAAGCCGGTACCGACCCGGTGCTAACCACCAACGGCAATAAAAGGGCAGGGGATTTAATGCGTACCTTAAAAAGTAAAAACATTAAACGTATTTACGTTACGCAGTTTAAACGCACCCAAATGACTGCCGACAGTATGCGTTTGCAATTGGGTATTGATACGGTCCATTACAACGCCGATGAAAATGGTATAGATCTTTTTAATAAAATTGCAGCGCATGGCGATTTTAATAAAAGCATATTAATTGTAGGGCACAGTAACACCGTGCCGGATTATATTAAAAAAGCCGGCGTAACCAATTATCCGCATGCAAATATTTTGGATACCGAGTTTGATAATTTGTTTAAAGTATGTTACACCAGGAGGTTTGTTGTTGGCGCAT
>NZ_JANPCM010000151.1:0-9872 GCF_031430955.1 Ferruginibacter sp. | reverse complement strand
CGAGGGGCTTAACAGCACCCTTACCAACCAGCAAACTGCTGATGCCTTAGGTTCTTCCGGTACAGGCTTATTACTTAAAGCCGCTTATTCAGATTTAACTGGCCCGTTTGGTGATGTTGGCCAATTAATAAATCTTACCGGCAACGCTTCCGATGAATCTCTTGTGGCTACAAGAGCTGGAGATTGGGATGATAATGGCGCCTGGAGAGTAATGCACAATCACAGCTGGAATGCAGATTTGGGTTCTATCCTGGGTACATTCAACAGCTTAAACAAAATTAACTTTGATGCTACCAACGTATTAGCATTTGGCCCTACGCCAGCCCAAGCTGCAGAAGCAAGATTTTTAAGAGCTTATGCATTGTATAATATCTTAGATTTTTACGGACAATTTCCAATAAGAAATCCGGGAGATAATCTTTTAAATGCACCTGAAGTTAAATCAGGAGCAGCAGCTGCAGATTTTATTATCAGCGAATTAAATGCAATTTTAGCTACTATGCCGGCAGCAAGTGCCAACATTAATTACAAAGGCACTGCAGATGCTGCAAGGTTTTTATTGATGAGGTGCTATTTAAACAGAGGTGCTTTTACTAACAGGGCAACACCAACATTTGCTGATGCTGATATGCAGCAGGTAATTACTTTGGGTAATGCTATTATCAGTTCTGGCAGGTATTCTTACACTCCTGAGTACTTTGATAATTTTACTTCAGATAATCAGTCAAAAACAAAAGAAGCTATTTGGGCTTATGATAACACCTCCGGTGTTTCAGCAAATAATATGGATGTACGTTCATTCTGGTACAGTACACTCCACTATAATTCTTATGATCCAAAGGCACCTAACGCAGGATGGAACGGATTTTCTACCGTTGCAGAATTTTATAACACTTTTGGTGTTACTACTGCTACTACTCAAACACCTTCAGATACTTTACTTGATCAAAGAATTGGAGGCAGGTTTAAAAAAGGTGTGACTGATGTACCGGGTTCTGGGTTAAGACCAGGTTTATTAATTGGTCAGCAATTTGACGATTTGGGTAACAAAAAACATTACAGAGGCTGGGTTGCAGCTGATGGACCAAATGCAAAATTATTAAGCTTTAATCCTGTAATTGGCGCTGGTATGTTTGAAACTGTACCGGGTTTATTAGAAGCAACGGGTATTCGTATCTTAAAATATGCACCCGATTTTGCAAATTACGATGGAGCAGCAGGTAATGACGTTATTATCTTCAGGTATGCTGATGCTGTATTAATGGTTGCTGAAGCAATGATGAGAAAAGCAGCGCCGGATAATGCCGGAGCATTAACGATGGTTAATACTTTAAGGGCTGCAAGAGGAGCTGCACCACTGCCTTCAATGACGCTGGTAGCTGCAACAAATTTTGTACCTACAACATTACTTGCAGAAAGAGGCAGGGAATTATACAGAGAGTGGGTTAGAAGAACTGACCTGATTCGTTTTGGTGTATTTTTAAGACCATGGCCTTACAAACCCGCTGACGATCCAAAATATCTTTTGTATCCAATACCTTCTCAGGCATTGGCAGCTAATCCAAACCTAAAACAAAATCCAGGGTACTAATAACAAAATGTAGTAACTGTATTTTATCATAATTTCGTAAAAGGTCATTGTTTCAATGGCCTTTTACTTTTACATAGTGTTTTACAAACGTTTTATTTTTTGATGAAAAATTCCTCTTTCTATTTATGTTGTGTTGCAATTTTTATATTTTACTCCTGTAAAAATAAATCTGATAATACCAGCCCAAGCAAAGCATTGTTTGAATTGATGGAGAATACCGGCATTGATTTAAATAACAAAGTAGTTGACGACAGCCTGGAAAATGGTTTTTTATTCAGAAATTTTTATAATGGCAATGGTGTTGCACTGGGTGATATAAATAATGATGGACTTGCCGATGTATTCCTTACATCAAACGTTGGCGCAAATAAACTGTATATTAACAAAGGCAATTTTAAATTTGAAGATATAAGTGATAAAGCAGGAATTATAAAAGATGACAAATGGAATACGGGTACAGTTTTTACAGATGTGGATGGCGATGGCTGGTTAGATATTTATGTTTGCTCATCAGGGCACATGGGTACTGGCACAAGAAAAAATAAATTGTACATTAATAATCACCTTTCCCCCTCTCCAGATGGAGAGGGAAGGGGTGAGGTAACCTTTACCGAAGCTGCTGCAAAATTTGGTTTGGATATTTCTGCATACACCACACAGGTTTCTTTTTTTGATTATGATATGGATGGCGATTTGGATTGTTTTATGATTGACAACAGCCCCATCCCAATTAATCAGTTAAATTTTGCCAACAGAAGAGATATGCCTGACAGCTTATGGAAAATTGCTGATTTTTTAAAAGGTGGGGGCGATCACTTATACAGAAACGATAATAATATTTTTAAAGAAGTTACATCTCAGGCCGGCATACATGGTGGCTTAATAAGTTTTGGGCTTGGCGTTTCCGTTAGTGATATTAACAGGGATGGCTGGCCTGATGTTTTTGTAAGTAACGACTCATACGAAAGGGATTATTTATACATCAATCAAAAAAACGGCACATTTAAAGATGAGATGGAGCAATGGTTTCAGCATACCAGCTTTTCATCAATGGGGGCCGATATTGCTGATATTAATAACGACGGTTATCCTGATTTATTTACAACAGATATGTTGCCCGTAAATGATTACCGTTTAAAAACTACCGGATCTTTCGATAATATCAGTTTATTTACCGATAAATTAAAATCAGGCTTTTATTATCAGTACACCAAAAATTGTTTGCAGTTAAACAATAAAGATGGCAAATTTATTGACATAGCCAGGTACAGTGGCGTAGCAGCAACAGACTGGAGCTGGGGTGCTTTAATATTTGATATGGATAATGACGGCTGGAACGATTTGTATGTTTGCAATGGCGTGGGCAAGGATGTAACCAATCTCGACTTTATGGATTTTTTTGCTAATGATGTTAACCAAAAAATGGTAATGACCGGCAAAAAAGAAGCCGTTGAAAATATTTTAAAAGAAATACCGCTTACCCCATTACCCAATAAAGTTTACCGCAACGATAAAAATTTAAGATTTACTGATATTGGTGCCGATTGGGGAATGGCACAACCCACTTTTAGTAATGGTGCGGCTTATGCCGATTTAGATAATGATGGCGACCTGGATCTAATTGTATGCAACCAAAACCAGCCCACATTTATTTATAAAAATCAATCAAGGGAAATTAATAAAAATAATTACATAGGATTTGCTTTAACAGGCAAAGGAAAAAACCTTTTTGCTATCGGCAGTAAAATACAATTGTATATTGGTGATCAAATTCTTACCCAGGAATTAATTCCCAGCCGGGGTTTTCAATCATCAGTTGATTATAAATTAATTTTTGGATTGGGAACAGCTACCAAAATTGATTCTGCAATAATTACATGGCCGGATATAAGCACGAGCAAATTTAGTTTACCCGAAATAAATAAAGTACACAGTTTTAATCAAACAAAAATACAAACTGTACCAGAAAAAATTATAATTGGGCAACTTTCAGAAACATTTTTTTCAAAAGTTGTAACCAATTTTGAAAAGCACGAAGAAAATGAATATGTTGATTTTTATAACGAACGTTTAATTCCAAGAGTATTTTCCCGGGAAGGACCCAAAGCTGCAACTGCAGATGTAAATGGCGACGGATTAACTGATATTTATATTGGCGGTGCACAGGGGAAAATTGGACAATTGTATTTGCAAACATCCAACGGCGCATTTATAAAGAAAGATGAAAATGCTTTTAAACCATTTTTTGAATTTGAAGATGTGGCAGTATTATTTGTTGATTATGATAAAGATGGAGATATGGATTTGCTTATTTGCCCGGGAGGAAACAATCGTCCCATTGGCAGCAGGGAACTGCAATTGCGGTTATTTACCAATGATGGTAAGGGGAATTTTACTTTAAACAGTGCAGCTTTTCCTAACATGAGTATGAATATTGGTATTGCCATTGCAAACGATTTTAATAATGACGGCTATCCTGATTTATTTATTGGTGCAAGAAGTTATCCTGGCGTTTATGGCAGAGATCCGCAGAGTTATTTATTTGTAAATGATGGTAAAGGGCATTTTACAGACATAGCTCAAACAAAAAATCCTGACATTGCAAATATAGGAATGGTTACTGGTGCTTTATGGGAAGATGTAACAGGCGACAAACAAAAAGAGTTAATAATTGTTGGTGAATGGATGGCGCCAAGGATTTTTTCTTTTAATAAAGATCATTTTGATGAAGTAAAAACAACTATCAGTGATAAGTTTGGCTGGTGGCAATCGGTTGCTGTTGCAGATGTAAACAACGATGGTAAGCAGGATTTAATTTTGGGCAATATTGGCGATAATTTTTATTTATGCCCTAAAGCTGACAGCCCGGCAAAATTGTGGATGAATGATTATGATAAGAATGGTGATATTGATAAAATTATGACCTACACCATTAATGGTAAAGATATGCCGGTGTTTTTAAAACGTGATATGCAGGATCAATTACCCAGTCTTAAAAAAGAAAATTTGAAACACAGCGATTATGCAAACAAATCAATACAAGATCTTTTTTTAAAAGAAATGATTGCATCTTCCATAGTAAAAAAATTTACCTATGCTCCTTCCTGTGTTGCTATTAACGAAGGCAATGGCAAGTTTACAGTAAAAGAATTACCGGTAATGACGCAGCTTTCCTGCATTAATGCAATACAACCGGTAGATGTAAACAACGATGGTTATATTGATTTAGTAACAGGAGGTAACCAGTTTGGTTTTTTACCGCAATTTGAAAAATTAGATGCCAGTTTTGGTGATGTGCTGATTAATGATGGCAAAGGTAATTTTATGTGGCAGGATGCAAAAAAAACAGGTTTGAATTTAAGAGGAGAGTTAAGGGATATTGCGAAAATAAAAAATTCAAAAGGAACTTATTTATTATTCCTGCAAAATAATGAATTTCCTTTTTTATATAAACTGAATGATGGAATCAAAAAGAAATAATTTTTATAAATATTTTACTGTATCTAAACTCCCAGAGTTTTTTTGCAAACTCTGGGAGGGTTTGGAACCCTCCAGGAGTTGTGTGTTGGCGCTGCTTTCATTGTTGCTTATCATTTCCTGTAAGCAACAGCAAAAAATTAAACCCTTATTTGAGTTAGTTGAAAATTCAGGAATTCAATTTGTAAATAAAGTAACAGATAATGACACTATCAATATTTTAAATTACCGAAATTTTTATAATGGCGGTGGAGTGGCAACTGGTGATATAAATAATGATGGGCTGGCCGATGTTTTTTTTACAGCCAACCAGGGGAGCAACAAACTTTTTTTAAATAAAAGCAACCTGCCTGCCGCAAAGACAGGTTTTAAATTTGAAGACATTTCTGCCAAAGCCGGGTTTATTGATAAACAGCAATACAGTACAGGTGTAGTAATGGCAGATATTAATGCAGATGGCTGGTTGGATATTTTTGTTTGCAATGCAGGCAGTATGCATAATGCTGCATTAAGAAGTAACCAGCTTTTTATAAATAATAAAGATTTGACTTTTACGGAGAGTGCGGAAAAGTACGGACTCAAAGATTCGGGCTATACAACACAGGTTAGTTTTTTTGATTACGATTTGGATGGCGACCTGGACATGTTTAAAATTGATAACAGCCCGGTGCCGGTAAACAGTTTGGGTTATCCAAAACAACGTAATGTATTTGCAGCTAACTGGAATGTACCGGATTATTTAAAGGGCGGCGGCGATCACCTGTACAAAAATGATAATGGCTTTTATAAAGAAGTTACCCAACAGGCCGGCATTCACGGTACATTAATGAGTTTTGGTTTAGGCGTAACAGTTGGTGATGTAAACAATGATAACTATCCTGATGTATATGTATCCAATGATTTTTTTGAAAGGGATTATTTATACATTAATCAAAAGAACGGAACATTTAAAGATGAGCTGGAAGAAAGAGTTGGGCACAATAGTTATGCATCAATGGGTGCCGATTTTGGCGATATCAACAATGATGGTTATCCTGAAATATTTACAACAGATATGTTGCCTGCAGATGATTACCGACTAAAAACAACATTGAGTTTTGATGATATTGATCAGTTTCGGTTAAAAGAACGTAATGGATTTTTTCATCAGTATTTACAAAATACATTGCAGTTAAATGATGGCAGTGGAAAATTTAAAGACATTGCTAATTACAGCGGCGTTAATGCAAGCGAATGGAGCTGGGGTGCTTTAATATTTGATGCAGATAATGATGGCTTAAACGATCTGTATGTTTGTAATGGCATTTACCGTGATCTTACCAACCAGGATTTTTTAAGTTTTGATGCCAATGAAATAAAAGAAAAGATAATGGCCACCGGGCAAAAAAATCTTTCAGAACTGGTGAATAAAATCCCTTCTATTGCAGTGCCCAATAAAATGTACAGAAATTTGGGAAATTTAAAGTTTGAAGACAAAGGAATAGATTGGGGCTTTGATAAAAACTCATTTAGCAATGGGGCTGCTTATGCAGATCTGGATAATGATGGCGATCTTGATGTAGTTGTCAATAATGTTAATGAACCAGCTTTTGTTTTTAAAAATAACAGCAGGGAACAAAATAAAAATAATTTTACCGGCATCTCTTTAAAAGGCAATGATAAAAATACATTTGCGGTGGGCAGTAAAATAATAGTGTATAAAAAAGATCAGATGCTTACAAAAGAAATAATGCCCAGCCGTGGCTTTCAATCATCGGTAGATTATAAACAAAGCATTGGTATTGGAAATGCAGTACAAATTGATTCATTGATTATTGTGTGGCCAAATCTTACTTATACAAAAGTTATTCATCCTGAAATAAATAAATACCTTAATTACATACAGCCGGTAAATGGCGAAAAATTAAATAATAAACCAGCAACTCAGTCAGCCAGTTTGTTTGAAATAGTGTCATCTGATTTTGAAAAAAATATAGATGATGATTTTACAGATTTTTACAGGGAGAAAGCCATACCACAAATGCTTTCGCATGATGGGCCAAAAGCTGCTGTTGCAGATGTAAACGGTGATAGACTGGATGATATTTATATTGGAGGAACTATTGCTAAACAAGGCCAATTGTATTTACAAAACAGCTCCGGCGGGTTTATAAAAAAAGATGAATTGATATTTAAACAGTTTACCGGTTTTGTAGATGGAGCAGTATTATTTTTTGATTGTGATAAAGATGGGGACAATGATTTGCTGTTATGTTCTGGTGGCAACGCTGCAATACCTTCCAGCAGGGACCTGCAGCATCGGCTATTTATAAATGATGGTAAGGGCAACTTTCAAATTTCAACAACTGCTTTTCCTCCCAATAAAGATAATATAAGCGTTGCTGTTGCAAGCGATTTTGATAATGATGGTGATTTAGATTTGTTTGTGGGTGCAAGATGTGTAAGTGGCGAGTACGGCCTTACGCCGCAAAGCCATATTTATATTAATGATGGCAAAGGAAATTTTAAAGACATGCCTGCTGAAAGCTGCAAAGGAATTTCCGATGCAGGAATGGTTACAGGTGCTGTGTGGGCAAATGCAGATGGAGATGCAGCACATGAATTGATTATTGCAGGCGAGTGGATGGCACCTAAAATATTTAAATACAGCAACAATAATTTTACGGCAATAAAAACTAACCTTGATGATAAAATGGGCTGGTGGCAAACTGTGGCTGTTGCAGATTTAAATGGCGATGGCAAACAGGATTTAATTTTAGGAAACCTTGGAGAAAATTTTTACCTGCATCCCGGCAATAATAATCCCGTAAAATTATTTTTAAACGATTTTGATAATAACGGGCAAACGGATAAAATAATTTCCCGTACAATTGATGGAAAAGATAAACCCGTATTTATGAAAGGGGAATTAGAGAGCCAGATGCCCATGCTAAAAAAACAAAACCTCCGTAATAATGATTATGCAAATAAATCGGTGCAGGAATTATTCAGCAAGGAAATAATCGACAAAGCCACAGTAAAAAAAGTTAACTATTCCTCATCCTGTATTGCTTACAATAATGGCAACGGAAATTTTTCTTTGCAAAATCTGCCGGTAAGTATCCAGCTTTCTTCTGTAAAAAATGTATTGCCTGTTGATATTAATGAAGACGGAAAAATTGATTTGGTAGTTGGCGGAAATGAATTTGGCTTTCAGCCTCAGCTGGGACGGCTGGATGCCAGCAAAGGAGATATATTAATTAATGATGGCAGAGGTAATTTTTCTGTACTCAGCCAAATGGAATCTGGCATTGCAGTACACGGCCAGGTACGAGGTTTGGTTTTGGTAAAAAGAAATAATAAAATAAATATTCTTTTCTTGCAAAATAATGAATTGCCTGTTTTGTATGAAGTAATAAAGAAAAAAACGCTTGCCATAAAGTAACAGCTATTGAAAGCATGATTAAAACTACCCGATATATTTTTTATTTAAGCTGTGTAATTTTTTGCATTTGTTTTGCTTCATGTAAAAATAAAAACAAAACTACTCTTCCTGTTTTATTTGAAGTGCTTAAAGATGATAAAACAGGCTTACATTTTAATAACAAAGTAACACCTACAGAAAAATTTAACATGTTTAATTACATGTATTTTTATAATGGTGCCGGCGTTGGCGCAGGCGATTTTAATAATGATGGATTAGTTGATTTATTTTTTGCAGCTAACCAGGGCGATAATAAATTGTATATAAATGAAGGCAGGCTGCATTTTAAAGATGCAACAGCAGAAGCCGCCGTTCCGCAGGATAAGGGATGGTCAACAGGAATATCTGTTGTAGATATTAATAACGATGGCATGCTGGATATTTATGTTTGCAAAGTAGGTAAGTATGAAATATTAAACAGCAAAAATCAACTGCTGGTTTGTAAAGGAATAAAAAATGGCATTCCGTTTTATGCCGACGAGGCAATGACATACGGATTAGATTTTTCGGGCTTCAGCACACAGGCAGCATTTTTTGATTACGATATGGATGGCGACCTGGATGTGTACCTTTTAAATCATTCCATTCATCAAAGCAGTTCTTACGCTCCCCGTAATAATTTTGTAAATACCTACAGTGTTTTATCGGGTGATAAATTGTATCGCAATGAAGGCAATCATTTTATTGATGTAACAAGGGAGAGCAAAATTAACAGTACCGAAATTGGTTATGGGCTCGGCATTGCCGTTAGTGATATTAATTTAGATGGCTGGCCCGATTTATATATCGGTAACGATTTTCATGAAAATGATTACCTGTATATCAACCAAAAAAATGGAACTTTTTCTGAAGAGAATAATCAAAGGCTGATGCACACCAGTAAATTTTCGATGGGGGTGGATATTGCTGATGCAAATAATGATGGCTATCCTGAAATAATTTCGATGGATATGCTGGCTGCCGATCCGTATATTTTAAAACGTTCATTAGGGGATGATGATTACGACGTATTTTTTAGCAAAATTGCTTCGGGTTATAATTACCAGTATTCCAGAAATATGTTGCAGTATAACAGGCGCAATGGTATGTTTAGCGAAACGGGAGTACACGCCGGCATTTCCGCTACGGACTGGAGCTGGGCGCCTTTGTTTATGGACTTTGATAACGATGGTTTGAAAGATTTATTTATAGCCAATGGTATCCCCAAGCGGCTTAACGATATGGATTATGTAAATTTTATTTACAATACCGAAATACAGGAGAAGATAAAAAACAGCGACATGAAGGATAAGGATATGGCGCTGATGAAAAAATTCCCGGAGATAAAAATTCCCAATAAAT
>NZ_JANPCM010000150.1:0-5368 GCF_031430955.1 Ferruginibacter sp. | reverse complement strand
TTTACCAGTACCTGAAAAACCGGATATGAAACTGGACACTTCATCTTATTCAATATTTTCCGGGGTGGGCAAATACCGGCTGCGAACAATTTTGTACATTGCTTTTTTTTGGACGGGGATAGATATAGTTGTTACACTTTTATTAAAAGATGGTAATACTAACAGCCCTTTTCAATCTATAGTTTTAAGGGAGCTGGCAGTTTTTTTAATGAGCTGCATAATGGGCTACCTGTTTGTATTTACCCTTAAGAATGCGTTGCGTAATAAACCGCCTTTTGTTAATTTTATTTTTAAAAGTATTGTACTGCTGGCAGCAGCTTTTATAATGAATTTTTTAGTTCATTTTTTGGATACCATTTTTATTTTAGGTAAAAGCTCCGGCGAAGCTTTTCAATATTTTATAAAAGAAATAACGGAAACTAAATGGCTGATACAAAAATTATTGTACTGGCTTATCCTTTTTGTAATTACACAATTGTATATTGAAATAAACGAAAAATATTCTCCCGGTGTTTTTGTGGATATTTTAAGGGGTAAATACATGCAGCCCAAAATTGAAAAAAGGATTATCATGTTTATCGACCTTAAAGATTCTACACCTATTGCCGAAAAATTAGGGCACGTAGAATATTTTAAATTCATCCGCAATTTTATTTTTCATGTTTCCATGGCATTGATAGAGCATGATGGAAGGATTTACCAGTACGTGGGTGACGAAATTGTGGTATCGTGGCTTTTTGAAACTAAAAATACACGTAAATGCATGGCCGCAATTATTGATGCCCGGAAAAATCTGCAAAAGAATGGAGAAGAATTCCGCAGGAGCTTTGGCATTATTCCCGAGTTTAGGGTGGGCATACACATGGGGGATGTAACAGTAGGGGAGATTGGTGTAATAAAAAAAGATCTGGCCATGAGCGGCGATACTATGAATACTACAGCAAGGATACGCAGCGCCTGCAACGAACTGAATCATAAATTTATAATGTCGAAAGATTTTATGGACAGCAGCGATCTTAAAGAATGGCAGGGCGAAAGCCTTGGCATTGTAGATTTAAAAGGTAAGGCCAATGGGATAGAATTATTTTCGCTTAAGGTGTAGCAGAAAATATATTCAACTATTTAGAAAAGTAGTATTAATCCTTATCACTAATTTCAATGCAGCAAATCACATGCGGAAGAAAATACAATATGGTGTAAAAAAACTTTCTGCTGCCATTGCCTTGCTTTCTGCCGAACTCTTTATTTTATTTGTACTTTTTTTTATTTCACTGGCATCACTTATCGTCATAATAAGAAAAATATTTTATCAGAAGGAAAATACTTTAGATGATAAAGTTTTCAATAATCTATCCGGGCATGTAAGCAGTGCCAATACTGCTGTTATGCAGGTGTTTAGTTTTTTAGGCTCTCCCCAGTTTCTTATTCCTGCCTTCCTTGTATTTTTTACTGTTATTTTTTTAAGTTACAAAACAAAATGGTATTTTATAAAAGTAGTGACAGTAGCAGTAAGTAATTTGCTTTTAATGTTTGGACTAAAGTTTTTTTTTAACCGGCCACGACCGCTTATCCCGCTTTTAAAAGAAGTGCCCGGTTTAAGTTTCCCCAGTGGCCATGCTTTTATGAGCCTTACATTTTTCGGGCTTATCATTTACTTTGTTTACCATGATGTTGCCAATAAATGGATAAAATGGACTGTTATTATTTTTTTGATGTGCATAATATTTTTGGTGGGTTTAAGCCGTGTGTATTTAAGGGTGCATTACGCCAGCGATGTAATTGCAGGTTTTTGTTTTGGCATTTTATCGCTGGTAATTTTATTTTTAATGCTGCGGCAGATAGAAAAATTTAATGCTAAAAAAATGCCGGATAATTTAAGTGAGGTAAAAAATATTTAGGTTGAAGGTTAAAAAATTTGGGTTAATAATTTTTAACTGTATTGAAGTTCGTTTGCAATTATTTTAAATAGTAACAATTTTATCAATTTTTAAGTAGCTTTTTTTTGGGGAAACTTACATTAGTATAGTAAGCATACGCTGCCGGTTAAAAACCAGGCAGCGGCGAATTGCGGAAGCGGTGAACAAGGCGATGCACCCACGGGGGCGGAGGGATTTTTTTTTGGGTTACCAGCGGTTGAAATTCTATTAAACATTCTTGCGTCGCACTCTTGTACGGCATAAGTTTATTGAGCTTTTATCTAAGCGGATATGTTTAGTGGAAACGCTAACCAGGGCGGAGGGGGCGGAAGCCATAATGATATTAAAACTACACTCCGGCACCTTCATACAGGCAACAAAGATTTGTTAAAAATAATCAGCCCATTAGATGATTTAACCTTAACCTGAATTGTATTTGCGCTACTCCAAAACAGTAGCGTCTTTTTTGCAAAAGAATTAAAAAAGAAGTCAGGTTCAATTATTCTTTTCTGCATCAACGTTTCAGTGTCCTTATATTTTTTCTTGTATGCTCTTCTCAGTTCACTTGCAGTTAGAGCCATCGCAACCATCTTTCCACCGAGCAACTGATTGTAAGGAGGTATTGCACCCAAGCGTTGTGCTTGCATGGATTTATTCACCCACAAATCCAAAGTTTCATTTGGTATTTGCAAGTAATTATCACGGATAGACATTTTTAAAACAGGACTTTGCAAACCAATCAAACCAAACAGAGCATTGTGAGTTTTAACCCACAACAGGAAACGCATTTGTCGGCCATAAGCCCGTTGATACGGAACACTCCACCAAACAAGATTCCACCAACGATAAATTTTATGTTCCTCAGTTCCTTCCTCAATCATTCGGAACTCCAATTCTATTTCCGAAGGATTTAAATCTTTTCCATTAACCAAATATTTTCTGACAGTTTCAAAACCTTCCTCAACAAAATTCTTTTGTAAATTAATTTGTTCCTTCTTTGAAAAATCATGTATCTGCCGATAAGTTTCTTTGTTGAATTGCAACGGCTCAACATGTCCATTGACTGAAAAGCCCTGGAGATTTAAACTGTCAATGATTTTGCTTCGTAAAGCTGTTGCAGTCATAAAAAATGTTTTTGCAAAATTGTCTACATAGGTAATTAAAAAAGGAACTGTAAAGTTGTTGCAGGATTACTAAACAAAAAGTGTCCGCTTTTTTGAGAATGAGTCATTTTAGCCGACACTGCAAAATTTTGTTTTATCGTTTTATTGCGAAGTATAATTGTAAAAAATCTTCAGCAGGTTTTTTTCTCCCGGCACAGTTTCTAAAAAAAAGGCTTTGCGGTTTTTGCCATCAATAATTTCAAACACGGCTGTGTTGGGGGGAATACTACCCAGGTTTTCTCCGGTAAACAAAATAGTATTGGCACCGGGGCTTAAGGTAACCGTAATAAATTGTGGCCGTTTTTTTATAAGCAGATTTTTGGCAATTGATTTATTATTGATGCTGATAGAAATAGTGTCGCCATCTTCCACAGCATCATCCCACACTGCTAATGTAATTTGCTTTGCTTTAGAGGTGATGCTCCCCACTAATTTTTCATTGGTTTGCAAAGGCGGTTCTCCTGAGCCGGGGTAGCTGTAGGGCTGAAACGAATTTATTTTTTCTTTATCCTGCATAAGGATAACTTTTGCAGCTACAAAGTAAGCGCCACTGTCGTTGGGGTTATTGAAATTTATATTGAATTTATTTTTGTCAAATTCGCAACGCAGCGTAGCTTTATTGGAAGGATTGCTTACTGAGTAATCGGCAAAAAATGCCAGCACATTACTGCCGGGTTCAATCATTATTTCTTCCCTGCGTTCCTTTTTTGTTAGCACCCATTGATCAAATAAGGTACGGCCATTAAACACTGCCGAGGCCATATCGGTTTTATTAATTGTGGCTGCACTGAAGCTGCCATAACGTGTGGTTACATAAGCCGTATCAACCAAACCAAAATAAACGGGAGATCGGGAAGGGTTGAGGATTTTATCGGTGAAGGCATCTTTCCACGGTGTGTTACTTATACGGGTAAACGCTAAATTACCGGATAAAATAATTTTTTGAAGGGCAGCAGCGGCGCTATCTGTATGAGTGGGGCTGCTTTGTTTTAAAGGCAGTCGGTTAATGGTTAAACTGGGTTGTTCTTTTGTATTGCGCCTTAAATCAAAACTGCCGTTAAGCGGCAGCATATCTAAATGAAAAGGTTTTTCTTCTGCAGCAAATTTATTTTTACTTATGGCCAACTGCCACGCATTTTTTTTTACCAACAGCAGTTGATATACACCGTAAAAAGCGCTGCTTTTTATGGTGATGGCAGCAGGGTAGAGCATGCTTTTTTCAGCAGCACCAATTTTTAACTCTATAACAACGGATGTATTGCCTGCTGCAGTTTGCATTTGCCAAATACCTGTAAACACATCTGTTTGCGCCCATGCAGGAGCACATTGCAAAACAAATAATATAAGAACCAAACGGATTGGCATGGAGTTGATATTGACTGTAAGATAGAGCTTATTGATTTGCATTTTATGAACGGGGAAGTAAAAATTGTAAATAAACAGAGCTTACATAATCCTTTTTGTTACCCCAAATTGTTTCGGCGGAACAGGAAAAAATATTTAGAACGGCAATAGTTAAAAACTAAACCTGCGTGGAAATAGTTTTACCTTTTCGGCCAATCTTGTTAAGAATATTTAAATTATGAAACTTCCAATTCCTGTTCACTCTTCCTGGGAGTCCCGATTTATCGGTAGGGGTGAGGTCTTTACAACGTTTAAATTAATGAGCCAATGAAACAATGATAGATTGCATGTGGAATATTTATTGTTCGCTGTCGCTTGTATCAGCAACTGTAAATTAATCACAAGACGAGTATTACTTTTTTACCAAGCCAAATATAAAGTATCAGTAAATTATTTACGCAGCAATGTTTATTTAAAAAATAAATGTTTATATTACAACAACTAAATACTCATTAATTATGGCAACAAAAAAAACATCTAAACCAGCTGCTAAAAAAGCAGCAGCAAAAAAGGCTCCTGCAAAAAAAGCGGCCAAGAAAGCAGCCCCTGCAAAAAAAGCTGTAAAAAAAGCAGCGCCAAAAAAGGCAGCAAAAAAACCGGCTTTAAAAAAAGCTATTTTAAAACCCGTGATTCCAAGTTCTTAAAAGGGCTACATTATTTTTCATCTGCTTCTGTAGCATCTGCTGCAGGAGCAGTTTTTTTTTGTTCCACTTCAGTTGAAAGAGTGTCTGCTGTAACCAAAGGCAGCTCTTCTGTTATCACTTCTTCAATTGTTGCTGTAAATGCAGCATCATCTGCGGCTACTGGTGATGTATAGTTTGGTGGCATAGGCTTTGTAAGCTTAGCTATCACTAACTTTTCCAGCCGGTGATGCAGTGGTACCAG
>NZ_JANPCM010000149.1:0-1784 GCF_031430955.1 Ferruginibacter sp. | reverse complement strand
GTTCAACATTTGTATTCTGAATTCAGTAAAATTATTTAACGCAAAAATTTTGATGGAATAGGATTTGATGACATGCATTTTTTTGTGCCGGAAGTTGTTATAAAACTTTCAGAAAAAGAAGTGCATATTTTTTGTGAGGTTAGTGCAAAGGAAATTTTTGATGCCATACAGTCCGAATCTTTAAATATCCCTGTTAATAAGCAATCTGATCTTGATATTAAAAACAGAATTTCAAAATCAGCTTACATTGACACCATACAAAAATTACAACAACATATTTTGCGTGGCGACTGTTACGAAATAAATTTTTGCCAGGAATTTTTTGCAGAAGATGCGGTAATAGATCCGTTATATGTTTATCATAAATTGATACAGCTTTCTCCCAACCCATTTGCAGCTTTATATAAATTAAATGATAAGTTTTGTATTTGTGCCAGCCCCGAACGGTATTTAAAAAAAGAAGGCAATAAAATTTTTTCTCAACCCATAAAAGGCACCAGCAAAAGGGATTTGGTTAACAAAGAAAATGATCTGCAAAACAAAAACTATTTATCTGCAAACGAAAAAGAAAAAAGTGAAAATGTAATGGTGGTAGATTTAGTGCGTAATGATTTAAGTAAAGTATGTAAAGAAGGCACAGTAAAAGTAGATGAACTGTTTGGGGTGTATAGTTTTCCGCAGGTACACCAAATGATAAGCACCATTAGCGGCGAAATAAAAAATGATATTGACTGGATAGATATTGTTAAAGCAACTTTTCCCATGGGATCAATGACCGGCGCCCCTAAAAAAAGGGTGATGGAATTAATTGAGCAGTATGAGCAAACCAAACGGGGATTATTTTCTGGTGCTATCGGCTATATAAACCCAGATGGTGATTTTGATTTTAATGTGGTAATACGCAGTATATTTTATAATGCTTCCACCCGTTACCTTTCCTTTCAAGCGGGTGGAGGAATAACTTTTTACAGCGATGCAGAA
Organism: Ferruginibacter sp.; assembly: GCF_031430955.1. Taxonomy (GTDB): domain Bacteria; phylum Bacteroidota; class Bacteroidia; order Chitinophagales; family Chitinophagaceae; genus Ferruginibacter. The sequence continues at coordinate 803 of NZ_JANPCM010000149.1, read as the reverse complement.
AAGGAATATGAAGAGTGTTTGTTGAAAGCGGAGGCTATGAGGAAAGTGCTGGAGTAACTGTCATGTCGACGAAGGAGACATCTGTCGAACTATATTACTACTGCCGAACATTTGCAGCACTGTTGAACAGGGAGATGTTTCCTTCATCGATATAACAACTGCATTCGCCGGTTTTAATGCCTTATCGCAATTAGAGTTGCAAAAATACTATAACTCAGCAGTTATCTAAAAGCTCTAAATATTATCGGGGGGGGGGTAAAAATCTTTTAGCAGTTTCAATATCTTCATTGGTAAATTTAAATGCCAAAATTATTTCCTCATACTTTTTTTTGCTTATACTTTTACATTTCTCTAATTTAGAAACGGCTTGCTGCCTAACTCCTAATTTTCTTGCAGCTTCATTTTGTTTAATGCCTTTTAGGTTGCGTAGTAATTTTAAAAGTTCCCCGGGTTGGTGGTCGTTATTTTGATGCAGCATTTTAGGTTATTGTTTTAATTATAAAATTAGGGTTGCCGTGTTATATAAACAATACCACTAACTGGTAATTCTTTATGTACTAATTGTTAATTTTTAGATTAGTTGTAATTTACAACCAGTAGTTTTTTGGTTGATAAAAATTTTCTATACAACTTACCTTATATAATTTCTAAGCTAAAAGAAAACAAAACTATCAACCTAACACAATGGCGCAAAGTTTTAAAACAAACCTCACCAACGTTGCTGTGCAGTATATAAAGCAATTAAATGTGCCTGTTACCAAAACAAGCTTAAAAGAAAGCCTGGAGCAAAATCCTTATTACCC
>NZ_JANPCM010000148.1:0-4664 GCF_031430955.1 Ferruginibacter sp. | reverse complement strand
GTTTAAACTAACCGACGAAGAAGTATTGGAAGCATGTTATTTAGCACGAGATTTTATTGGGAAGCCGTATTTAAAAATTAGCTCTAACGATATTGAAAATCATCAACACGAAGTAGAAAGAAATAATAGAGAACGAGTATCTGACAACGATGTGCCTTTTTAGCAAAGTGACTGATAAAATCGCAGAAACAAAATTTCGTTATGGTATTCGGGCAGCCGCCAACACGAACTGTGTAAAAAACCAAAAAAATTAAGCAGTTTTTTTGTAAAAGTTATCTTGGTATAAAACATCTGATTTTACTACTCCGAACACCTGCTTTAATAATTTGTTGCATACAGCAACAATTCTTCATTATCTCCCACTCGCCGCAACATAACTCCTCACTTCTTCATTAAACGCATCTTCTTTAAGCAAATCCTCCAGTGTAAAATGCATGCGGTACCGCCAATAATGGTTGGGGTTGCCGGGAATATTTATTCTTTCGTCATCAGGGTTAGCACGGCGTAAGATTTCACTTATGCCTAACATATCCTGTAATTGAAAAATGCTCCACATGGCAGGGGAATAAAAATGCTGCAATACAATTTCTTTATTTACCCATGCTTCGCAAAAATAAGGTGCTTCGCCATAGCGGCCCATAACGGTGTTGTAAAAGCGCTGGGTTTTTGCGGCGTCTTCCTGCCACCAGCCACGTATAGTACTCATATCGTGGGTGCTGGGTGTAACCACACTCATGTACGGTGCATCGTTAGGATGAAAAAACTCAGCATTACTTTGCTTGGGCATGCGCTGGATTTCTAAACTTAAAATACCCAACTGCTGCATTACATCGGGCACACAATGTGGTACCATGCCCAAATCTTCGCCGCAAATAAGCATGTTGGTACTGCGTTTTAAGCCGGGCAATTTATTCATGGCTTCTTTTTTCCAAAACTCATCCTGCCTGCGGAAAAAATAATTTACGGCCAGTTCTTTTAATGCATTTTGAGAATGCATATCCAGGTTTTGAAAAGATAATGTTTGCTCCATACCAATACGGAAATGGAATTGCTGCCCCTGCGATGCTTCTTCTTCAAATAAAATTACATTGCTTATTAAATTAAATAAGCCATATTTTATTTTGTTCTCACTGTCATTTTTTTCGGCAAAATAATTTTCTACTTTACGTTGGGTATTAAATGCTTCTTTTAATTCGTTGTTGTTTAAAAAATAATTTTTTACATAACTTATTTCTTCACCAAATAATTGCAACAGCACCTCATCATTAATAAATGGTTTGGTATAGCGGTACCAGTCGTAAGAAATATTTCTTTCGAAAAATTCGTTGATGTGTACAGGAATAGCGGGAACAAACCTGCCCATAATACCCTCTACCGCATGCAAAGGAATACTCCAGATGCGGAAGAAACCTAAAATATGATCAATTCTAAAAGCATCAAAGTATTCACTCATTTGCTCAAAGCGCTGGCGCCACCAGGTAAAATCATCTTCCTGCATAGCCTTCCAGTTGTACGTAGGAAAGCCCCAGTTTTGTCCTTTCACTGCAAAGTCATCAGGCGGTGCGCCGGCTTGTGCATCCATGTTATATAATTCAGGTGCCATCCATGCGTCTACACTGTTACGGTAAATACCAATGGGGATATCGCCTTTTACCACAATACCATTTTTGTGTGCGTAGGCGGTGGCTTCTTTTAATTGCAAATGCAAATGATACTGTGTAAAATAATGCACCGCAATATCATCATAGTGTTTTTGCGATGGACTTACTAAACGCTGTATGGCGTTTTCATCGTAACTGCTGTTACTTTTCCACTTGCTGAATTCTGATGTATTGTATTTATCTCTTAAAAAACAAAAGGCGGCATAAGGTACCAGCCAATGGCGGTTCAGCTCAAAAAAATCGAAGTAAGCGGTATCGTTTCTAAAAATATCTTTTTGATGGGTATAAATTTCTTTTATTGCAGACTGTTTAAATTTTATTACGTTATCATAATCAACCTCGGGCAGTGCATTTAATTGCTGCTGTTTTTTCTTAAGCGGTTTTATAATTGCTGCCGACATTACGCCTGCTGTTTTTTCTAAATTTAAAAACAATGGGTGTAATGCAAAAGCAGAAATGGCGGAGTAGGGATAAGAGTCCTTCCAGGTATGTGTAGCCGTAGTATCGTTAAGCGGCAAAACCTGTATCAGTTTTAATCCTGTTTTTTTTGCCCAGTCAACCAGTAATTTTAAATCTGTAAATTCTCCTGTGCCAAAACTGTTTTTACTGCGTAAACTAAATACCGGTATAGCAACACCTGCGCCTTTCCAGGGTTTATAAGTTGTGTTTATAAAACCATCGTGGCTGATGGTGATTTTTTTCTTTGCAGCATCGCCGTTTAAGGTTCTGTTATTCCCTGCTTCAAAGGCAATAAATTTTTTATCTTTTATATTATAGATGCCATATTTATATGCCAGCGGAAATGTTTCTTTTGCAAGATTCAATTTCACCTTCCACCAGGTTTTATTTTTTTTAAGCAGTACCGGTTTTTCGGTGCTCCAGTTATTTAAATCTGCAGCAGCACCTGTAATGCATACCGCTTCATCTTCGTTTAGTATGGGGGCTTTTACCCTAAAATCATGCGTATAAGTTTTTGGCAGCTTTGCTGCAACTTTGGCAATGGCTGCTGGTGTTTTTAATAATACATCCTGAAAGGCCTGCGTAAAATAAGCATTCTCGGTTTCGCCGGAGTAATTCCACGTATCAATAAGATTGATCTCATCAGCAGCAATAGTATCCAGTGCTACAATTCTGTCATCACCAAATTCAACCGTATCTTCTACCCCATTTTCTTTTAAAATATATTTATACTTAAGGGTGTTGATGTCTTTTACGGTATCAATTTTAATAGTTCCATGCCATAATTGATCATTAAGATATTCGATGGCAAAAGCCTGGCTTAAATCATCGTTACCCAGCACATCTGTATTGCCACTTACAAAAATTGCCTGGCCAAAATGAGTGGTAAACCGTAAATAAAAATGGATAGTCATTAGCAAAACCGTGTATTAAGGGACGGCAATATAAAACCTTTATTTCAAAATGTAAAAAATACACATTAAAAAATGAATAAATACCCAATATATGTTTATAAAGTACCGATATTTTTATTTAAAATGTAACAGTATAAATTCTTCTGCCCTATATTTGCAAAAAAAAATTACCAATGAGTACAACTAAAAAGAACACAGGACTTTACTGGATATTATTATTACTTTCCGTAGCAGGTTTTTTCCTCGTGCTGTTTTCGCCCATTGGCTCTTATTGCTCGATGGTGTTACCTTTTAACGTAACTTTTTTTGCCAAGGCTTTAGATTTAATGTAATTATTATAATTTAATATACTTATAACACCTGCAGGTTTGCCGGTGTTTTTTTATGGCTGAAGTTAATTAATTGGCTATTACAAAATCGGGGCGCTTAATAAAAGTGCTGTTGTATTTAAAGCGGATGTTTGTATTCAATTCTATTTTCCAAACATTCATATCGGCATTTGTACGGGGGAAATAATAAGCCTTTAACTCCATTGTTCCAAACACGAGATTTTCGTTACGGGTACGTACACCGCCACCAACAGCGCCAAATCCTTCACTCTTATCAAAATTTCCTTTAGTGGGTTTAAGTAAACTAAAGTCGGAAAATATAAATGGCGCAAACCTAAAACCCAATACTTTTTTTAAATTGTAAAACACCGATTCTAATTTTATGGTTGACCTTAAATCAGAATTAATATTCTCAGGATTAAAATAAGGCAACCCATAAACGCTGTTTAAAAATAAAGGGGCATTAAAAACCGGGTTTATTTGTGCTGCTATACCTGTTGTAATAAAAGTACGCTGGTACCAATTGCTGTTCATTTTTTTTAACCTGGTAAAATGTTCTACGTTAAATAACAGGTCCATATCTTCAAATCTTTTCCGGTTAAAAAAACTTCCTGCCCTAAAAGTAAAATTGCTGTGAAACCCACGTTTTTTAAAATTGGCTAAATTAAAATCCAACCCGGCATAAGGCCTTTTAATATTTTGCTTAATAAAAAAACCGGCATTTTTTTGTACAACATAGCCCCCGGTAAATACCGCAGAAAACCCTTCGGGCACATCTTCATTACGGCCAAAACCATAAATAAAATTGGTTTTGTAAAAACTTTGTTTAAAAACATTTATTGATGCAAGTATACCGGTGGAGTTGGTAAACCTGTAATCGAATGTATCTTTAGATTTAGCAGGCGAATTTATAAAATGGAGATTAAAAGATCTTAAAGCAACAAATTTATGTAGCCGTATTTCTTTGTTGGCATAAATAGCACGTTTACTGTCTAAGCTGTAACCCAGCCATCCGTCAATATTGTAATAGCCATACCTGAAATCAGTTTTATAAAGCGAATCAGAAATATATTGATTATCAGTTTGATTAAAATAAACTTCGATAGCCCCGGTACTGGGTATATAAGGTGTTACCAAAGGTTTTTCAAATCGTGTGTACAGCGTAGTTACCTCTCTTTGGCCACTGCTGAAAGATTGGGCAAAGTTGGAGAACCCTGTTGTCCAGTCAACAAACGAACCTTTAATATTTCGTTTGGTTATCTCTGCGCTGTAGCCGGTTTTTGAATGCCTTGGTTCATCAT
>NZ_JANPCM010000147.1:0-3607 GCF_031430955.1 Ferruginibacter sp. | reverse complement strand
CGTAATAATTTCCAGTACGCCAGGTGCATTTTTTGCTTCTTTTATATCTATCGATACAATTATTCCCTTTGCAATAGTGCTGCCTGCTAATACCCCATATACCAAATTTTCAATTTTATACTCTGCTGCATAGGTTGCCGTGCCGGTAACTTTATGTTTACCATCAACCCTGTCATCGGCTGTTGGAGTACTTAAATTATCATTATCAAAAAAGCCCATTGTAAAAAATTTATAGTTGAATAATTTTATGCCGATGCATTTTTCAGCGCCAGCTCTATACCATTCTGCAGCATTTTTATTTTAAAACCATTGTGTTGTAAAGGCTTTGCGTTTTTAATGGCAATTGCTGCAGCTTGCTTAAATATTTCTTCAGATACTGCTTTACCTGTTAAAAATTGTTCTGCTTCATATAAACGCCACGGCTTGTGCGCTACACCACCTGCTGCAATAGTTGCGGCTTTAATTTTTCCTCCTTCTATATGCAAACCAACTGCAACAGAAACGAGTGCAAAGGCATACGAAGCCCTGTCTCGTATTTTTAAGTAATGAAAATTTTTATTGAAATTATTTTTAGGAATAACAATTTTTGTAATTAAACTTCCTTTAGTAAGGTTGTTATCTTTATCGGGTGTGTTGCCCGGCAGACGGTGAAAATCTTTAAAAGGAATGCTGCTTTCTTTACCATCGCTTTGCACCACAACTTTTGCGTCTAATGCTGCCAGTGCGATACAAAAATCGCTTGGGTGTACTGCCACACAATTTTCGGATGCACCAAAAATTGCCGACATCCTGTTTAATCCTTCTTTAGCGCCACAGCCAGTTCCCGGTTGCCTTTTATTGCAGGGCATAGCAACATCATAAAAATAAGGACATCTTGTTCTTTGTAAAATATTACCACTGGTGGTAGCCATATTTCTTATTTGTGGCGAAGCGCCAGCCAGCAACGCTTTTGAAACTAAAGGATAATTATTGATAATTTCTGAATGTTCTGCCGCCACACTGTTTAAAGCAAGTGCACCAATAGTAATACCTGCGCCATCACTCTTAATTTCTTTTAAAGCAATTTGATTGATATCAATAACGTTGCCCGGCAAAGCAATTTCTTTCTTCATCAGATCCAGCAGGTTAGTACCTCCTGCAATAAATTGCGAAGCTGCATTTTTTTTGTAGCCTGTTTGTGCAGTTTTTATATCCACCGCTTTTAAAAATGTAAATGGTTTCATTGGGCAACTTCTTTTATAGCGTTAGCAATTCCGTTGTAGGCACCACAGCGGCAAAGGTTGCCACTCATAAATTCTTTTATTTGTTCTTCATTTTTAGCATAGCCTTCTGCCACACATGCTACTGCCGACATTATCTGCCCCGGTGTGCAATAGCCGCACTGAAAGCCATCGCATTTAATAAATGCTTTTTGCATCGGGTGCAGTTCATCTCCATTAGCCAAACCTTCTATTGTAGTAATTTTATTTCCGTTTTGCATTAGGGCTAATGTTAAGCAGGCATTTATTCTTTTACCATTTACATGTACAGTGCATGCGCCGCATTGCCCGTGATCGCAACCTTTTTTTGTGCCCGTCAAGTGCAATTCTTCTCTTAATAAATCCAGCAATGTTGTTCTTGTATCTACCTTTAGATTTTTTTGTACGCCATTAATTTCAATTGATAAAGGCATTTGCTCCAGCTGGTAAGCATATTTTTCATCCAGCCTTTTTTTAGCAGCGGTATCTATTGCAGCAGGAATAACAGCAACAGCAGTTAGTGCGGCAGATTTTTTTAAAAAATCACGCCGGGAAGAACCCATCAGCAATTCTTTTTCTTCTCGATTAATCATACTTGGAGGTTAACAGAATAAATAAAAGATTATCTCTTTCAAATATACAAATTTGATTAACTAAAAAGACATACTATTTTTTTAGAGGGAATTTAAACAGACTTGCTGCTCAACTTTATTTGCAGCAAAACCGCAACAGTTTGTGTAAGGGCCAATGCAGCCAGTAATAAATGAACAGGTTGCGCTGCAGCAGGCATGTTGGCATAAAATAAAACTATACCTGTTATCATACTGAGCACAATAATTGAAGCCAATACAAATATTTTATTTTTTATTGCCTGCATATTTCTGCAATGCCAGGCTAAGAACAAAGCACCTGCTAAAATTAACCACGAAAAACTGCGGTGTATTAAAAAAGCAACTGGCGTGGCTGCCAGCCAGGTTTCCCTTTGCTCATAGTGTAATGTTTTTGAAACATCATCAACATACATGCGTACCATTGTGCCTAAAACAGTCTGACAAAATAACAGGATTAAAAAAATAAAGAGTGATTGTCTTACTTTATTATTAACGTGTATTGTAAGTAATTTTTTATTAAGAGAAAGTAATAATGCCAATTGTATTTGTACTAATATTATTGCAAATAATAAATGAACAGAAATACTTGCATGGGCAAGATTTAATTTTACCACAATGGCGCCAAACAAACCGGTAAGTATTACAGTAACTAAAAAAGCAATGGCTAATTTGTAAGGTTTATTAAATTCTTTTCTCTTAAAAAATAACATTGCAAACTGAACCAGTCCAAAAAACCCTAAAAGAACTCCCAACAAACGGTTAATATATTCAATCCACGTGTGCAGCGCATTAAAAGTATGGTCAATATCCTGTTTGCGTAAATATTTTTCAAAGTCGGCAGGCAGTTCGCTGGCATTTGTAGGCGGTATCCATTTGCCAAAACATTTTGGCCAGTCGGGGCAACCCATACCGCTTTGTGTGGTGCGTACCACGCCACCTGCGATTATTACTAAAAAACAAAGAATAAAAGTGGCGAGTGCCCAGCGTTTGATATTACTCATAAATAGATGCAGCAAATTTACTGCAGTAAAAATTGTTATCGGTAAACAATTAGTTTTTTATTCTTTTAGCAGATATTTGTTTAACAAAGATGCTGTTATCACACTATCAAACTAAACTTACCGAAGCCGGCCTTGACGAAGCCGGACGTGGTTGCTATGCCGGGCCTGTATTTGCGGCTGCGGTAATTTTACCTGCAGACTTTTTTCATCCATTATTAAACGATAGTAAACGACTTAAAGAAAAAGAAAGAGATTTATTAAGGCCGGTTATTGAAAAAGAAAGTATTGCTTTTGCAGTTGCCTCGGTTCATAATAATGAGATTGATAAAATAAATATTTTACAGGCAAGTTTTAAAGCCATGCATCTTTCTATAGATAATTTAACAACAGTGCCGGAGTTTTTATTAATTGATGGCAACCGTTTTAAACCCTACAAAAAAATAAATCATCAGTGTATAATTAAAGGCGATGGTAAATATGCATCTATTGCAGCCGCAAGTATTTTAGCAAAAACCCACCGTGATGAATTTATGCAAAAAGCCCATGCCGCATTTCCTTTTTATGGCTGGGATAAAAATAAAGGCTACGGTACAGCGTTACACCGCAAGGCTATTGATGAAAATGGATTATGTGCACTGCACCGTAAAAGTTTTAATATTTTGCCCTCCTCAAAAGAACAGGCAACGCTGTTATAATAAAAACACCGGAGTAGTAAAATGCTTTCCTGATAATTTTTTCGTTACTACCAGATAAAAAT
>NZ_JANPCM010000146.1:0-1569 GCF_031430955.1 Ferruginibacter sp. | reverse complement strand
CTGTTGCGCCTGTAGGCAACATCCTTATTTCTCCTTTAGGTGTATATACATAAATTTCCTCTGCAAGAAAAGAGGTTTTGAAATCCTGTAAAAAATCTAAGGAGTTGGTATCCTGGTTGGCCAGCGCTTCCCGTATTTGCTGAAACCATTTGTCAAAGCGGCTTTCATCATCTTTGCCTTCTTTGTATTTCCAATGTGCGGCCAAACCTTTTTCAGCAATTTCATTCATGCGTTTGGTACGTATCTGCACTTCTACCCATTTACCCTGTGGCCCCATTACGGTGGTGTGCAAGGCTTCGTATCCATTGCTTTTTGGATTACTCAGCCAGTCCCTTAATCTTTCGGGTGATGGATTGTATTCATCAGTAATTATGCTGTACACTTTCCAGCATTCTTCTTTTTCTTTTTCAAGAGAAGCATTTACCAAAATGCGAATGGCAAATAAATCATACACTTCTTCAAAACTTACGCCTTTCTTTTTTATTTTTGTCCAGATGGAATGTATGCTTTTTGGCCGGCCGTAAATTTCAAAATCAAAATCAGCTTTCTCTAATTTTTCTTTTAAAGGCCTTATAAAATCGTTGATGTATTTGGTACGTTCTCTTTTGGTATCGTTTAGTTTTTGAGCAATATAGCGGTAAGTATCCGGCTCCATATATTTCATGGCCAGGTCTTCCATTTCGGTTTTAATATTGTATAAGCCCATGCGGTGTGCCAGTGGGGCATAAACGTAAACGGTTTCGCTGCTTATCTTTAACTGCTTCTCCCGTTTCATGCTGTCCAGCGTACGCATATTATGCAGTCGGTCGGAAAGCTTTAATAAAATTACTCTTGGGTCATCGGTAAGTGTTAGTAAGATTTTTTTAAAATTTTCTGCCTGCTGGGTGGTGTTGGTGTCCATCACCGTACTTATTTTGGTAAGACCATCCACAATTTTTGCAATCTCGTTTCCAAATTCCCTTTTAATATCGTCAAGAGTAATGTCGGTATCTTCCACTGTGTCGTGCAGTAAAGCACAAATGGTGCTGCGTACACCCAGGCCAATTTCTTCTACACAAATTTTAGCCACAGCCAGCGGATGTAAAATATAAGGCTCGCCGCTTTTGCGCCGCATGGTTTTATGTGCCTCTACCGCCATTTCAAAAGCCGTACGAACCAGCTCCTTATCGCCGGATTTTAATTTAGGTTTTAAAACACGGAGCAGGCCACGGTACTGCCGCAGAATCTCTTTTTTTTCTTCTTCTTCGGTGAGGTTGTATTTTGGTATAGTTTCCGTAATTTCCATTATTACGAATTTAGTTGAAAAATTTTGTTTTTGGCATAGATGTTAAAGTGGATTACTAAAATCAAGTTTTAGCTTTTCATTTTCTTCATTCAAAAGTTTTAAATTTGGAAAAATATTAAGCAATGAATAATGTAAATGTTTTACGAAGCCAGGTAAAGAAATTTGTTGATACAGCATCGGAAAAAGAATTGGAAATGGTATATCATCTTTTTGATGCTTCAAAAAAAGATGATTGGTGGGATGAAATAAGTACGGAACAAAAAAAGGCAATTGATAAAGGCATT
>NZ_JANPCM010000145.1:0-3747 GCF_031430955.1 Ferruginibacter sp. | reverse complement strand
TGAACCAATCTTTTCATCTATTAAATTTGAAATATCCACCACAGCACCATATTCAATAAATGTCTCATAAAACTTGTAATAATTATCTCCCCAATAAATCATAGCACAAGCCATTGGAGCACCTTTTCCTACATCCTGACCATTTTCTAAAAATTTTAGCCTTGTATCATATAAAAAACAAATTGCTCGAGCTTTTGTAAAGACAAATCTCTTCCAATGCGAAGTGTTAGCTGCAATTGGAATTAATGCCAATACATCTGAACCAAATTCAGTATTGGCATGGGCACATTTTGCCAGCCAGTTTTTTATAGCAATCCGTAAAATTTTGTAATTGCTGAGCCGTACCAGCATTAGCCATACCGGTAATGTAAAAACTAAATTTATCTTCAAAGAAACTTCTTACTAAAAATGTTTTACCTACCCTCCGCCTGCCATATACTGCTACAAATTCCGACTTATTGCTTTCCATTACCGAGTGAAAGAAATCAATTTCACCCTCCCGGCCGATGATGTTTTGCATTACTGTATCTTTTTGGTTTGGCTATAAATCTACAAAATATACCACTTATAGCCAAACCGAAAACTGCGGCCCTTTACAATGGCTTTAAAAAAATCCATGTTTCTCCCTTCTTTGTTCCCTCAATCCCTTCCTGGTATTTACTCATTATTTTATTCCACTCATCCACTCTTGGATTATTCTCCACCGTCTTCGGATTTAATTTATCCAAACTTTCTCCCTTAGGAATACTTATTACCAAAACCAATTGCCTGCCGTTTTTATAAATTAATAATTGCTGAAAGCTGGCATTGCAAAAACCTTTGGCTACCTCGGGCCATTTTTCAAATTGAGTGGCGTGGTAATTTAAATATTCCTCCTGCATTTTTTTATCAGCTACTAAATTGCAGGTGAGTAAAATATGATCCCACGCTTTTGCAACATTCTTATCATCACAATATTTTCTGTTGAATTCATAAAACATATCGTGGTAAACTTTTATTTCTGTATTGGGGAAATTATTTTGTAACCTTCCCTGCATTATGCCAATATCCTGCACCTTGGCAAAGATCACGTAATGGTTTTGCCATTGGTAAATTGCAGCCGTATCAATATTGTTTTTAAAAAGAACAATTTTTAATTTTTGCACATCCAGTGTTTCATTTTCTTTTACAACCAGTTCAATTACTTCGTGGTGTTCTTTATTAATGGCAAGATGATTGAGTTTTGCAGTTTTTTCTTTTTGTAAGAATTGATATTCATTTTCTAAACCTGCATTTTGTTTTACGGCAGCGTTTACATCCGGTCCGTTATTGCTCCATACATTACCGGGGCCATTAGCATTTTGTAAATATTTTTGTGAAGCTGTCCAGTTATCTTTCACCGTAAAATAAGAAGAGCCTTCATCGGTGTAAATATAAAACCAGTGCGAAGGCAAATGAGCATACGGTGCTTTGTAAATACTGTCGATATAATTTTGTGTGATGAATGAATTAGGTTGAGCACTCAATGTATAAATGCCACTGCAATCGTAATTGTGTTTACCATAATGGTGAATGCTGTTTTTAATAATGGTGTTATTTTTCATCGCATTCGCTATCGGGCTCCAGCCCCAACCCATGCTGATGCCGCTGTAAGCAACATTTTCAATTTCGTTATTTGCTACCAAAGAATTTTTGGTGTAACCCAAACCAATGCCCACACAACTCCAGTCTTCGTTGGTAACATCAGTAATTAAATTATTGCTGATGGTTATTTTATCACAAACTTCTCTTTCATCTTTGGGGTTATAAGGCAAATGAATTTCTGTTGCAGCGTCTGAATATATACCTGCAAGTATTGCAGTACCACCAATATCTTTAAACAAATTTCCTTTTACCAAATTATCATGCACTGCTTTGTTATAATCTAATCCTGTTGAGGCTAAATGTAAAAACCGGCAATTTTCAAAATTAATTTTATCAGCAAAATTTATTTCCACTGCTGCTGCCGGCCTGCCGATCCATGCCTGGTTATCTAAAGTTTTTTTATCCGCCGTGCCGGCAGGTTTTAATTTATACGCTTCCGTCATATACATACCAGCCTGGTGTGGCACATGCCCCTGTTGTGATGGACGCAACCAACCGGTGTGCTGAAAAGAAATGCCTGTAAAATAAATATGGGTAACCGGGTTGTCAATCGTTCCTTCAATTTTTACTAAGGTTTCTAATGAAGGTGCCACAACAGTTGCTGTCAACAAATTTTCATTTACTCCTGGCCAGTAATAAATTTTATGATTTGCCATATCCAAATACCATTCGCCGGGTTCATCTAAAAACTGCAGGGCATTGGTTAAGCAAAACGCAGAGTTACCCGTTTCTTTCGATAGCCATGGTGCCGGCCACGGATGTTCGCTTTGTATTTTACTTTCGGGTTGCTGAAAAAATAATTTCGTACTGTCGCCCTGCACTTCCATTTTTTTAATGCGTAAAATGGCAATGGCCCACCATTGGTGAATAAACATTTCCATGCCACTAACATTTTGCAGCGATAAAGTTTTTTGTGCAGGTATCCAGCAGGTCTGTTCTTTTTTATCCCAGCTTAAAATGCGGTCCATCAAATCGCCGTTCATGCTTTTTGCTCTTATGGCTTTTGTATCGTTCACCCACAGTTGCCTGAATTCGGACAATCTTCCTGCGGTAAGCGGTACATCCGCTACCCAAACTTTGCCCTGTGCATTTAATGGAAGGCCTGCTATTTTTTTATGTAACTTTTGCCAATTATTTATTTTAAATCCACCACTTAAAATGGGTATTTCATTTGATGCAGCTTGTATGTATGTAGGGCTTTCATTAGTGCCTGCATCTTCTGGCCTTATAAAAACCGGTTCGTATAAATTATACACGCCGCCGCCTACAATAATATTTATCCCGCCTGCAATTGCCGCATCATTCAAACGCCGCCACTCCCTGGCTTTACGCAATGCAGCGTTTATTGTTGCCAGTGGTTTTTGTTTCGATCCATCATTTACGTCCGAACCATTGGCAGCTACAAAAATATCGCCAGCCCATGCATTAAAATTAAAAAGCAGTAACAACACCAGCAACAGTGCAGGCAAGCATTGGGGCAATCGTTTCATCGTTAAAAATTAGTGCGCTAAAAATATTTGAGCATAGCCCTTACGATGTACAATTTACCTAAATCAATACCGCTTAACAAGGTAGGTATTTACTAAAAAGATGGAAGATATTACTATTTGAAAGCGATGGATTTGTGCTGCCGGTTGAGGAAGGGAAGATAATTGCGTTGTTGTTTTTTTGGGACAGGCATTTGTTTTCCATGTCATCGTCGTTGTGTCACTCACTTTTACGGCATACCATTGTTGAACTTTTATCATACAAATTAATTGGGTCATTTTATTTGAGTGGCATCAAAAAAATATACAAATGAATTTGTACAATAATTGCACAATGGGCTAATAAATTTACGAATTAGCTTATGACGCAAATGGCGTATAAATGGCGTAATACGTATTACGCTGATTGGTTCCAATTGGCTATTTAAAAACAAGGGGACAAAAAGGGGCAGGGCTTTTTATAAGCTAAGTTGAATTGCGTCGTAATTGCGTCAATGTCCGATAAGTTAAACCTGTATTGGTAGGTAAGTAGAGCAACAAAAAGATGATTAAGTTTATTTTTTGAATACCAGCTTTATTTTTCCATGGTATTGTAATACGGTTGCTTTTGACGAATTTACTCGTTCTGACAAACGGC
>NZ_JANPCM010000144.1:0-4051 GCF_031430955.1 Ferruginibacter sp. | reverse complement strand
GTATCAGGGTCGGGGCGGTGATGATAAAAAATATCTACATACTCCAGCTGCATTCTTTTTAAACTTTGCTCCAGGCTGGCCACCAAATATTTTTTCGAACCCCACTCACCGTAAGGCCCGGGCCACATATCAAAACCGGCTTTGCTGCTGATGATCAATTCATCACGGTAGGCATGAAAATCTTTTTTTAAAATTTTACCAAAATTAGTTTCGGCGCTGCCGGGTGGCGGGCCGTAATTATTGGCTAAATCAAAATGAGTGATGCCGCAATCAAATGCGGTATGCAATGTTTTTCTGAAAACTTTTTTTTCGTCCACATCACCAAAATTGTGCCACAGGCCCAATGAAATGGCTGGTAACTGAATGCCACTTTTACCACAGCGGCGGTATTGCATTTGCTTATACCGGGTGTCGTTTGCTTTATAAGACATGATTATTTTTTTACCTGCAATTTAATACTTAGTTTTTCATCTCTGTCACAAATTATTTCTCCATTCACATATTTTAATTCTGCCAACTGAATTACACTCCGTTTATCATCAAAACTTCCCTTTGCAGCAGGCATATCTTTACGGCGGCCGGGATGAGTAAAATAAAATATAAAAGCCCTGTTACTATTGAGTACCACATCGCAATGCCCGCCAATGGCCTGATCATCTGCACCTTTACCAGGAGTTTCTAAAATTCTGTTCGTTTGTTTTTTCCAGTTAAATAAATCATCTGAGGAATAAATTTCCATGCCTTTCCAGGCATCAATGATCATAAAATATTTCTGCTGCCAGAAAAATGTTTTAGGGCCTTCTCCCCTTGCGGCAATGGCTTTGCCTTTGCCAACCCAGTTATACAGATCTTTGCTATCGGCATAATAAATACTCTTACCATCTTTTTCATTGTTGTACCACATGCGCCACAGGCTGTCATTTATTTTGTAAACGGATGCATCAATTACTTTTTCGTTTACCAGTTTTAATGTGGATTGATAATTCCAGTTCATTAAATCTTTACTTATAAGATGAACAATTACTCTTGGATGATTCCAATCTTTAAAAGTACCAGGCACATAAGTCAGGTACATGTGATACATTCCATTTGCTTCAATTACATCCGGCGCCCAGTGGGTGTAGCCACTATCGGGGCGGTAATTAATATTTGCCGTGTCTTTGTATTTCCAGGTGCGGCCATCTTTACTTTCGGCAATACCAATCCTGGTACCATGCACCCATTGCACAGTGGAATCATTTATTGAAGCCCTGCGATTGGTGTACAGCATCCACCATTTCTTTTTTTGTTTATTGTAAACGATAACCGGGTCGGCAGCACCATGATAAACAGGATCATCAAATAATGGTTTGGGTGCAATATTTTTTTGTGCAAATAATGATGCCATTAAAAGAGAAAAAAATAAAGTGAAATAAATTTTTGTCATTTTAATTTTTATAATTGCGTTTTAGCCATTCTTCCGGTACGGGAATAATACAAATATTCATTGATCTGTTATCTGCAGAAAGCATAGCAGATTGAATCTGAATTTTTGTTCCATCGGGGCTCATAGTGGGATGCGGATGATCGGCAGCAGTTTGTTTATGCCCTGCAGAAAGTAAGATCATTTCATTGGTATGGCGGTCTATCAAATAGATATTTCTGGCAAAGTCATCACCCACTGCCCATCTGCCATCCGGCGATCCGCTTACATGCCACAATCCACTGCCGCTTTTTGTTTGGCCTGCAATCGTCATTTCTCTTGTACGCAAATTTACAATTGCCAGGCCTGTTGGTTTTTCTCTTGTACCACTTGGACCCCATGCAGTTTCCTGCCCGGGATTGGCACCACTTACAGGCGTACCTGCTGCTGTATTTTTATTTATACCAGCAATTATTCTGTGGCCCATTATTGCAATGGCCACTTCATCTTTACTAATTACAGCTTCATGCGTTACCCATTCATATTCACTCTCGGGGTACAGTGGCCGCAATCCGGTTCCATCGCTCATTACCGTCCAGGTGCGTTGAGGAGATTTACCCCCGGTTTCCCAGCAAAAAATAATTTCTCCACCCATCCATGGGTTAGTTTGTATGTGGCCAATTTGAAATGGAACTGACACCACATATTTTATTTCGCCTGTAATAATATTCATTGCTGCAATGCCTGCAGGGCCAGCACCCATGTTACGGGGGCCAAAGTTTTTTTCAATTGTTATATCAGGAGATAAATGTTTTGCTGCTTCCTGAAGGCCCACACGAAAATATGCCCAATCTTCATTTCCATCAAGTGCCATATCGCCACCGGCACCTAATACTGCAGGTGTAGTACCACAAATACGCTGATAAAAATTTGCTTTTTTTAAGGTGCCTGCTTTACTATCTGCAAATAATTTTTCTAAATCTACTTCTATAATTTGTACAGGACGTTGCACACGCCGACGGGCAGTATCGCCGGGTGTAACAGCAATGGTATCTGTTTTTTCATTCCGCATAAAATATAACTTCATTGATTTCCTTGCTACATTCAGCATGCCAGTATAGCCTCCTTCTGTTACCTGCACTATATCTCCTGTAATTTCATTAACCGCCATGGCTTCGCCTTTTACCCGGTTACTCCTGAATATAAGCCATTGCCCGTCGGATGTCCATTGATTGTGGGTTTGATAAATTTTTGAATCGCCGCTTTGTGTGCTGGTTAAAAAAGTAAGCATCGATCCGGTTATTGGATCATTTACTATTTTTTTTTCTGAAGGAAAACGTTTTCCTATTTGTGCGGAGAGATGGCACGCTGAGGTGCAGAAGACGCAGAGAAGAAAAAAAAATTTTGGTTTTACTTGCATGATTTCTTATTTAAGATTCAACACTGCCATTTGAAGCTCTAATGAAATATTTAAAATTATTTTAAAGGAATTAATTTTACTGCACCATCTAAACCTGATGGCATTACTTTCCAGTTAGTGGCATCAAAATTTTTGTAGTTGATGTTTACAAAATTTATTTCGTGGTAATTGCGCCATACTTCTCCATTCCTGTCCATATTACGAATGCGGTTGGCCATAAGATTGCACACTTCAATGCTGATAGTATTTTTTCCTTCTCTTAAAAATTTACCTACTTTTAATTCGTACGGCAAACTCCAAATTAATCCGGCATCTTTTCCATTGATGATTATTCTTGCAGATTCGTAGAGCTTATCTAATTGCAATAAATAATTGGCGGCTTTATTTTTTAAAGTAAAAGTGGTTGTGTAAATTCCTGTACCACTAAAAGATTGTGTGGTGGAATCATCTGTAAAATTTGTCCAGGGTTGAATTTTATACATCGATTTATCCTTAGGCAAAACAGGTCCGCCTTCAGTAAAATGTAATTGCCAATTAATATTTTCTAAATGCATTGGTTCGCCAAACTGGTCTATGTACTTCCATGCAGTTGCATTGACATTCATTTTTTTGTTACACCCTACAATTACAGATTGCCCGGACTTTAACTGTACCCTTAATTTTAGTCCTTCATTTGTTTTTTCAAAAGGCACACCACCATATTCTCCATTTAAGGGATTGGTAAAAGATACAAAGCTTGCTTTTTGGCTTAATTCAATTTTTTCATCAATATCTTTTGATGTGTTGTTAGAGATAAAATAAAAAATATTATCGCCATCCACTCTCTTAATAAATTTCAATCCTAAATCGGTTAAGGTTTCTCTTTTAACCCCCTTACTGTATTCAATTGCTTTCTCAATATTACTGGATAAGATTAATTTTCCATTGAAAGCAGTTTGTATTTCTTCATTCACTTTTGTAAACTGTATGGAATTTTTTAATTGTTGAAAAGCCATTCTATCTTTTGACAAATCATTGAAACCCGGAACATCTTCGGGCATGGCCTGCATAATTACATAAGCTGAGGTTTTAGAAAGTGCAACAATATTTTTTAAAGTTGTTAATGGCATCAACTTACATTGAGGAATTATTATTAATTCATGAACTTTACCAGCTGGTTGTGTAATTGCTGCAGTTCTATTGAGCATTTTATCGCTTACAAAATCTACTTCATACCCTTTATCCTGCAA
>NZ_JANPCM010000143.1:0-3360 GCF_031430955.1 Ferruginibacter sp. | reverse complement strand
ATGCATGCCGAAATGTTTTGGCAATACCTTCAAAACAACCGCTACAAATTTTACGACCGTACAAAATTGCTGGAAGAAAAAAGTAAAGACATTACTACCTGGAGCATTGATAAAATACACAGTGTAATCGGTAAATTATATAAAGCCTCTTTACAAAATGATAATCTTTTAAAAGCAACCAGGCTGGATGGCTTTGCACCAATTATAATTAAAGGAGAAAACACCCGTCAGTTGCGGCCAACACTTTTTGATTTTTTAGCACACCGGGCTTTACAATATTTTACTACAGATGAAAATCAGTTAACAAAACCTGCTTATCAATTTAAAATAAACGACAGTAAAGCTTTTGCACCCGTGAATGAATTTGTAAATGCATCTTTTAAAACAAAAGACACTGCATCCTTACAACATAAAGCTATTTTATTATTGCAGGATATTTTAAAATTTCATTTAAACGATGCAAAACCCGATGCCTTAATTGATGCCGATTTAATACGCCTTAGTTTTGTAAACCAGTATGGCGAAATGGAAGGCATAGAAAAATTGTATGAAGCCGCATTAAAAAATATAGAAGATAAATATGCCGGCAATGCTGCTATTGCACAGGCTGCATATTTAAGGGCAAAAATTTATTACGACCGTGGCCAGCAGTTTGTACCTTTTACTAAAACAGAAAATCAATACGAAATAAAAAGAGCCGCAGCATTGTGTGAAGCAACTTTTAAAAAATATCCAAAAAGCGAAGGCGGTGTTAATTGCAAAAATTTAATGGCGAGCATTATACAACCTTCTTTAAATATTGAAACAGAAAAAGTAAATACCATTAACGATCCCTTTCGCAGTTTGGTAAATTATAAAAACGTTCCTAAAGTTTATTTCCGCATTATTAAAACATCTAAAGAAGAAATTAAAAAGTTAGACCGTAGGGATTATGATAAACTATGGAAGGATTACACTTCTTTAAAACCAATTAAAAACTGGAGTGTGGTGTTACCCGATCCGCAGGATTATCAAAACCATGCTGCAGAAATAAAAATTGACGGCCTTGCCAATGGCGTATATTTAATTTTAGCCAGCATTGATGAAAATTTTTCTTTACAAAAAAATATTATTGCCAAACAAACCATTTATGTAAGCAACATCAGCTATATACATAATAATAACAACGAGTATTAAGTGCTGCACCGTGATAATGGCCAGCCGCTTGCCAACACACAGGTACAAATTTGGGAAACCAAATACAATTACCAAAACAGCAGCAACGAAGAAGTGAAAGCAGAAAAATATACCACTGATAAAAATGGTTTATTTAAAATGAGGGGCAGCAAAGACTACCGTAATTTTTTACTGCAGTTAAAATATAACAGCGATGAATTGTTTTTGGATGATAATGAAGGTTACAATACTTACGACAGCTATCAGCCCACGCCAATAAAACCACAGGCATTTTTATTTACCGACCGCAGTATTTACCGCCCTGGCCAAACCGTATTTTTTAAAGGTATTGTGTTACAACAAAATTATGGCGGCAAAAAAACTGCGGTGCTGCCCAATTATAAAACAACAGTTATTTTAAGAGATGCCAACTATCAAAAAACTGCAGAGCTTATTGTTACCACCAACGAATTTGGCAGTTATACGGGAACATTTAAATTACCCGAAGGCACATTGAACGGGCAGTTTAGTTTGTACGACAGTGCCAGCAATGCACAACAACAATTTAGTGTGGAAGAATACAAGCGGCCAAAATTTTTTACAGAGATTGAAAAGCCAAAAGGCACGTACCGTTTAAACGACAGCATAAAAGTTACCGGTACTGCAAAAGCTTATGCAGGTAATAATATTGACGGTGCAAAAGTAAAATTCCGTGTGGTGCGTAAAGTGCGTTACCCAATCTGGTGGGAATGGGGCTTTTACAGCCGCAGTAAAATGGGTATTCCTTATGGCAGAAACGAAGAAACAGAAATTACCAATGGCGAAGTAATGACGGATGCTAAAGGAGAATTCAACATTACGTTTAAAGCATTGCCTGATGAAAGCGTTGACAAAAAAAGTCAGCCGGTATTTTATTACGAAGTAAGCGCCGATGTTACCGACATTAACGGCGAAACAAGAAGTGGCAACACTTCGGTTGCCGTGGCGTACCAAATGCTGCAACTGAATATTACCATACCCGATAAAATAAATGCTGACAGTCTGAAGAATTTAAAAATTACCAGCACCAACCTCAATGATATTTTTGAAAAGGCAAACGTAAACGTTACCATCACCAAAGTAAAATCTCCCAACAAAATTTACAGAGAAAGATATTGGGATATGCCCGACCAGTTTGTAATGAGTAAAGATGAATACAGCAATTATTTTCCTTATGATGTTTATAAAGACGAAGACCAGGTAAGTAAATGGTTAT
This sequence comes from Ferruginibacter sp., assembly GCF_031430955.1. Lineage (GTDB taxonomy): Bacteria > Bacteroidota > Bacteroidia > Chitinophagales > Chitinophagaceae > Ferruginibacter. Next base: position 950 of record NZ_JANPCM010000143.1, on the reverse strand, counting down.
TGGGAGATAAGGCTTTGGATAAGACAGATTCTACTAAAGAGCAAGGGAATTGGGAATTAGGAATTAGGAATTGGGATGCCGGATGGTATAAAATTGTTGCTCTTACAAAAGATAAGTATGGTGAAGAGGTGAAGGCGGAAAAGTATTTTCAACTAATAAACCAATCAACCAATAAACCAATTAACGAACCCATTGCAGTAAATGTAAAAAAACAATCCCTTGAACCAGGAGATAAAGTGGAATACAATATCTCCACCGGTTTTGATAATATCTGGTTGATAAATTCCTTATCTAAAATGGATAAAACCAACAACATCACTTATCAAACTATAACAAAAAATAAAGCTGCTGAATTTGCGGAATTAGCGGGAGAACAAGACCGTGGTGGTATGGCCATGAGTTACGCATTTGTACAGCACAACCGCATTTACAAGGGCGGCGAAAGTTTTGAAATTCCCTGGAGCAATAAAGAATTAAATATTACTTACTCCACCTTCCGTGATAAATTACTACCAGGCGCAAAAGAAAAATGGACAGTAAAAATTACGGGTAACAAAGGAGAAAAAGTGGCAGCAGAAATGTTAGCCGGCATGTACGATGCATCGTTAGACCAGTTTAAACCGCATAGCTGGAACAGGATAAATATCTGGCCATCTTTATACAACACTATTAGCTGGGAAGAGAATGGTTTTGAAAAAGTGGAGAGTGAAGAATATAGTAAAATTGAAATCGAAAATTCTAAATCATTAAATAAATTTTATGATAGGCTAGGTATGCATAAAACTAATAATGAAGAAGATATTTATTGGGTTCTTAATTATAATTTAGGAACAGCACTTCAAGGTAAGGTCGCTGGTGTAAATATCAGATTACGAGGAGAAGCAACAATGGCAGCACCGATGGCTGAAGGTAATGCGATTGCTGTTCCAAAATATGACTCACAAGGTGTT
>NZ_JANPCM010000142.1:0-6114 GCF_031430955.1 Ferruginibacter sp. | reverse complement strand
AAAAATTCCCAATATAGATATCATCATACCCTTTTTGAAAAAAATGAAGGGTTTAAAAAAATTAGTTATAAACTATTCATTATTAGAAAACATTGAATCTATTAGTGAATTACCAAATCTTGTTCATTTGGATTTAACTGGGAACAAGTTATCGGATATGAAGCCAATTCAAAAGCTAATTAAATTGCAGCATTTGAATCTAAGTAACAATTTGATAGAATATATTTTTTATCAGGATACTTTTAAGACACTTAAAAATTTAAATTTAGGCAACAATCCTATTATCAATTTTGAAAAGTTATCAGAATTTATGTCTCTAGAAAAACTTTATTTGAATGGTGTAAAATTGAAAGACATAACTTTTTTAAGTAAACTCTTAAAAATTGTAATGCTAGATATAAATAATAATCAGATTACAGATCTTTCTCCAATTAATAAATTAGATAAATTGGAGGTCTTGATTGTTTTAGGAAATAGAGTAGGGGCATTACCTGATTTACGAAAATTATCAAATTTAAAAACTATCAATTTAGGGCAAAATAAAATTCAGGATATCTGGCCTCTGAAAGATTTGAAAAAACTAGAAGTGCTTTGGTTGCTTGATAATAAAATAAAAGACATCTCTGTTTTAGAATACCTCCCCCAGTTAAAATCATTAAGTCTAGGAGATAATGGTGTGAGGGAAATTGACCCAATAAAATATTTGAAAACCCTAAAAAGATTAGATCTACAAGATAATCTTATATCTAATATTACTCCTCTAAAACAGCTAACATCTTTGACAAAATTATCTCTTAAATCAAATGAAATTAGTGATATTGATTCTTTAAAGGATTTAAAAAATCTTGAAATACTTCAATTACAAAATAATCCTATAAAATATCTTCCTCCGTGGATTACCACTTTTGATATGAAAATTACTTGGGATGAATTTGGATGGAATAACAAATCAATTACCTTTTTTCAAAATCCTTTAATTAGCCCTTCGGTTGCAACCGTTAAGCAGGGGAAAGCAAGTATTGCGAGATACTTCGCAAAAATATCTAAAGAGGGATTAGATTATATTTATGAGGCTAAATTAACGCTTGTTGGAGAGGGTAGTTCAGGAAAAACTTCTCTACAAATTCGATTGATTAAATCCAATGGTATATTACCAAAAGAAGACAAGAGAACTCGTGGTATAAAGATCATTGATTGGACATTCAAAACTATAAAAGGGAAAAAACAAATTGCTCATATTTGGGACTTCGGTGGTCAGGATGTATATTATCCAGTCCACCGTTTTTTTTTAACCGAAGATTCAGTCTTTGTTCTACTTGCATCTACTAGGCAAACTAACCATAATTTTGATTATTGGATACCAACAATATATCAGTTTGGAGGAAAAAGCCCCATATTATTAGGCCAAACCTGTCATGATGGGAATAGGGTTACATGGAATGACTTAAACTATTATATTGGCAATAGTAATTTTAATATTATAAAATCTCAAATTCTACCGTATACTGAGTTAAATCTTTTAAAGAAAAATGAAGGATTAGCTAAAATAAAAAAAGAAATTATAAATCAAATTGAAAAATTACCTCATTATGGTAAAGGCGTTCCAAAATCTTGGATTCCATTACGAGAAAAGATTTCAAAACAACCAAAAAATTCAGCCTGTATTACATTCGAAGAATTTAAGAAAATCTGCGAAAAATCAGATCCTATTGCATTTAAAAAAGCAATTGATGTCGAAGATTGCGCTAAATTTTTTCATTCAATAGGGGTAATGCTTTGGTATTCTGAAAATGAAGATCTAAAGGATTGGGTAATATTGCAACCACAATGGGCAATGAATGCAGTTTATAAGATTATCGATGATGAAGAAATTCAGAAACCACAACGAAGAGGCACGATTACTGCAATCGATTTTAAACGTTTATGGAAAGACTCCTCATATGTTGGAAAGCAAGTAATTCTTAAAAAAATGTTGCATTTTTTTAAGATTGCTTTTCCCAAAAAACATAAAAAATCCGATTACATTATTCCTGCAAGATTGATATCTATGCCCGATTCGAATCGTTGGAAAAATATTGAACCTTATTTGAGACTCGAATATAAATTCGATTTTATGCCGAAAGGAATCACAAATCAATTAAGTGCTGAGTTAAGTAGGTATATTGTAGCGGATGATGAAGTTTGGAACAACGCAGTTAATTTGGTTAATGAAGATAAGTCAGCACTTTGTCAAATAGAAGAAGATTTTTACAATAGGAAAATATTTATAAAAGCAAAGGGTAAGAACGCTAGAGATCTTGTTTCTATAACAAAACATGCTTTAAAAGAAATAACCGACGAATACAAAGGTGTTCAACCTGAAATAATTGTTCCATGTACATGTTTGAAATGTATTGACAACATAAAACCAACATTATTTACATTAAGCGATCTTTTACGATGGTCTGAGTTAGAAGAAAGTCCAACTGTGTATTGCAATGAAGGTAGAGAATATCTATTCATAGATAAATTATTGCATAATGTAGGACTTCCAAAAAACAACAGACTTAACGAAATGGATGCTTCTTTAAAGAAAATAAAGGCAGTAAAAGTTTTTGTTTCTTATTCCAAATTTGATGAAAATTATTTAGAAGATTTTCAAGATCATTTAGTAACACTGAAAGAAGAAGGCCTAATCAGTTTTGATTGCAGGGAGATAGAATTCGGTAAAGAATGGAATACGGAAATTAAAAAGCAGATTGATGAATGTGATATTATGATTTGTTTAGTTAGTGTAAAGTTTCTAAATACAGATTATATAAGGAAAATTGAGGTTACCAAAGCGATTCAACAAAATAAAATAATTATACCTATTATAATAAAGGCTTGCGATTGGGAGGGATCAGTTTTAGGAAAATATCAAGCAGCACAAAGAGGTAAGATAGTTTCATTGGATAATAAATTAAGACTTCAAGGCCGAATCAAAAGTTACAATGAAGAAGAGAAAGCAGCGTTTTGGACTGCTATAATTAAAGAGTTCAGAAAAAAAATATTTTTTTAGTATTAATCTTGGCCTTCGTTGGTATCCCGAAGCCCACTTAGCCTTTTAGCCTTTGTTGGTAGAACGAAGCCCGCCGCAACGCCGTTGGTATGCAGCATTTGCAATTGTGCGTAAGCGTACCAACAACACAGCTTGTTGCTGCGAAAACAATATAGCCATCGGTAACAAATTAGTTACATCCTTTGCTATAATGTTGTTGGTAAGCCATGGCTCATTATCCCTGCTTCTATACCAACAACGGCTTAGGGGTGATATTTTTATTTCGCCACAGCCATACTGCATTTACCAGTAAATAAGTTTGGAGGAAATAAATTCACAAATGATTACTTCTTTATCAGATTCAATTAGTACAATTGTATATTTCTTTTTGTAAGGGATACATTTGTACCCTAAGGCTGCTCTTTCAGGCTCTCTGCAAATTGAAAATGATTTTCTTTCATCAGCAAGTTTTAAGAATGCATCATACACATCATCTGTAAATTTATCAGCAGTTGCAATCATGCCTTTTGATTCGATAAACCAGGCAATGGCGGCAATATTATCGGCAGCAGTTTGTTTTACAATTATTTTGCGGCGGCCCATTTTCTAATCATTTTTTTGCTGTGTGTACGGGCTTCTTCAACAGAAAATGTTTTTTCGGGTTTAGTTTTTAATGCCGCTTTTTTTATTAATTTCTGGTAGTTTTTTTCAGGAATTAAAACGTATTTCTTTTTATCAATTAAAATCTCTGTCATTATAAATGTATTGTTATTCAAATTTACATAAAATAATGGCAGCGTCAATATTACTTCGCCGTCGTTTGGGTGTGTCAGGAATAATAGGATTTGATAGGATTAAATATTCCACCAATAATTAAATTTTAGAACCAGCGCACGGCTTCTGATAGAGAAGGGTGCAGGAAAATAATTATCGGAATATACCAGGAACAGATCAGAAGCAGGGCGAAAGCGCCATTGGAACCTTGTATTAAGGTTTATGTTTTTTAACTGCTCATTGTATTGCATAAAAGCGGTGAAGAATATTTTATTTGTCATAGTTACATCAATGCGTGGGCCTACCAGCCAGAAAGATGTTTTACCCCATGGCAGCGGCAGGTTAAGCAGATTATAACCGGCACTTATATTAATACTTACATAAGGTTGAAAACGATAGCCAATTTCGCCTGAAAGGTTGAGCCGTTTTCCGTTGGCATAATAACCACCGTACCTGCTGGAAAAAGAATAAGTAAATAATTGCTGCGGCCGTGAAAAATAATCGGTACCAAAAGCATTCCAGCGGTGTTTTGTACTCAATAAAAGAGAATCCTTACCCGAATTGGTAGGATCGAAGGGCTTCAGCAGTTGTACATAATCATGTGCCACCCATACATTTGCAATTCTCTGATCCCGGAAATTAAAATTGTAGGCAAGGAACGATTCATTATCTGTTTGATGCAACGCTTCACTAAAATAATAAGAAGAACTTATTCTGGGGCCATGGCTTACCAATGCACCTTTTTTAGGAAAAAATAACCGGTTTATTTGCGGATTGATGCGTATGTAATTATTACGGGGAACATAACCCGTTTCGGCAGTATATTTTTTTCCAACATACTCATGTTGCCATAGTACTATCCATTTACGGCTGGTATATTGAAGGTTTGCAGCATGTACCCAATCATTGCCGCCGGCTGCCGGGGTAAAGGCTTTGAGCAATATTGCTTTTCCGGTAAATAAATTATTTGCAGATGCAAGGTTATATTCTAAGCCGATATTGCGGTTGTATAAAGAATAAACAGGCTTTGTACTGTCTTTGCCCGGTGTATAGTTAACAGATTGTTTGTTAACGAAAATAAATCCAATATTCGATCTTACGAATACACGTCTTTGTATGGCGATGGCTGTAAAATTTTGAACAGGCAAACCAGTCTCTTTTAATTTGCCTGTTTGCATGTTCATCACTCCAACCCGCCAGTCTTTATTCAATCGGCCGCTTACCCTTGCGCCAAAATGTATAGGAACGCCAAGGCCTATACGCCGTGAAAAGAAAGGGCGGATGGTTGAATAACCAAAGTTTGCAAACAGGTCGGCATTTTCTAAAAAGAATTGTCTTTTTTCAGGGAAGAAAAGTTCAAACCTGTCAAGGTTGGTAACCTGTTTATCCACTTCCACCTGGGAGAAATCGGGGTTCACAGTAAGATCAAGATTAACAGATGATGTAACAGCAATCTTTACATCGCCGCCAATATCTTTTTTGTAACCGGCAGCTTTATTGTTTTGATAATCTTTTGAAATACTCCCCAGCACATAAGGTATAATAGAAATGTTAGAGCCGGCATCTGGTGGCGGTTCATCCCACACTAATATACCGGTGTAAGCCAGTGATGCTGTTGGAAATTGCCTGGGTACCGGTGCCCAGCTTGATTTTTCAGCAACGCTTATATCCAGCCGGCTGAAATTAATGCCCCAATTTTTTATACCTTTTTTATAACGTATCGATTTAAATGGTATTGCTGCTTCAAATATCCATTTATCTGCATAATGCTTTACTACCGAAACCCATTTATTATCCCAGCTTAAATCTACTTTTCCACCGTCATACATTGTGCCATCCCATTGTGCACCTGCGGCATTGGAGCCAAATGAAAAACCATTGGTCATATCATTAAATGGATCCATAAAAAGAAGAAAATTATCATTCTTTCCAAAGTTAAAATCACGCCGCATAGACTCCACCATGTATTTAGTTTTGCCATGATAGCAGGTGGCCATAAGATAGAGGTTTTCATTATCATATGTCATCCTTACTTCTGTCAGTACGCTGGCAAACCCGGTATCCATAGGTAATACCCTTTTAAAATTGCCTGTTTTTTCTGCCTCCTGCCAGCCATCTTCATTCATTATACCATCAATGGTAATTGCTGAAGATGAACGGTGGATATTTAAAACGTAATTGCTGTTCTTTGTTTGGCACAAAACAGGGCTTGCATGTAAACAAAATAAAGCAAGCAGTAACCAGGTGGGCAATAACCAATTATTTAGTGTTAGCATTTAATCTTCAAGGTAAAGAAATTTATGGTTCAATCCACCCAATAC
>NZ_JANPCM010000141.1:0-25612 GCF_031430955.1 Ferruginibacter sp. | reverse complement strand
GGTAAAAAATAAGGGCTGCACTTTTGGTACAGCCCTGAAAGGTTTTTTAAAAGCGAGGTGTTATCCTACTACTTCCACATTAACTGCGTTCATTCCTTTTTTGCCTTCTTGCAAATCAAACTCAACACTGTCGCCTTCTTTAATATTTTGGCTTTTTAATCCACTTACGTGTACAAAAGTTTCTTTGTTAGAGTCGTTGTGTTTGATGAAACCGAATACTTTTTCAGTGTTTAAAAACTTAACGGTACCTTGTTGTTTGTCCATTTTAAATTGTATTGTATTATTTAATAAGGTGCAAATATAGTTTTTTATTAATAAAATGATGATAAATTTTTTTTAAGACCCTTTATTTCTCTTTATTACCAGCTTTTTAAATCAAAAATTGTTATGCTGTGGACGGATTTCATGGCGGAATTAATACTGCTATTTACTCAGGATAAAGGCATTATCAATTGGATTTTTCTGCCCATCCAGTATTTTTTACTACATAGTTAATCAAAGTATAAAGTAGAGAACCGGGATTTGACTATTTTGGTAAAGTTTTTATATAGAGAATAATGTAGAAATATTTTTCATCTAATAGTATTATCAATGCACTTACTGTTATTTTAAAACAGCGTATCATAATCCTGCAACACAGCATTGCCTTTTTATTTTATAACTTTACAGCTATTTAGCAGTTGTTTTATTTTTTAATTATTAATGCATGAGTACAATTAAAACGGTAATTACCGGAACAGGAAGTTTTATACCGGCTAATATAAAAACCAACAAAGAGTTTACAGGGCTTAATTTTTATGGAGAAGACAATCAAAAAATTGCCACCGATCCGCAGGAAATAGTAGATAAATTTAAACAAATAACAGGTATAGAAGAGCGGCGCTATGCAGATAGCGATATGGATTCGTCCGACATGGCGGCCATTGCTGCACAAAATGCTATTGACGATGCACAATGCGACCCGGAGAGTTTAGACCAGATAATTGTGGCGCATAATTTTGGTAACGTTATTACAAATACTATTCAAACAGATGTGCTGCCGGCATTGGCTTCAAGAGTAAAACATGTGTTGAAAATTAAAAATCCAAACTGTGTAGCTTACGATATTTTATTTGGCTGTCCTGGTTGGTTGCAGGGTGTAATTCAAGCCGATGCTTTTTTTAAAGCCGGTATGGCAAAAAAATGTTTGGTTATTGGTACCGAAACTTTATCAAGGGTAATAGATATGTACGACCGTGACAGTATGATTTTTTCGGATGGAGCAGGAGCAAGTATTTTGGAAGCTAAAGAATCAACTGCAACCCAAAGCGGTATTTTAGCTTGCAGTGTTCAATCGCATTGTATGGATGAAGTGGATTATTTAAATATGGGCAAATCAAATTTTCCAGATGCTGACCCAAGTGTGCGCTACATAAAAATGAAAGGCAGAAAAGTGTATGAGTATGCTATGAAATATGTGCCGCAGGCTATGAAGGATTGTTTGGATAAAGCAGGGGTGGATATCAGCGAATTGAAAAAAGTTTTTATACACCAGGCCAACGAAAAAATGGACGAAGGCATTATTAAAGCGATGTATAAATTGTACGGCATAAAAATTGTGCCCGAACATATAATGCCCATGAGTATTCATAAATTAGGCAACAACTCTGTTGCCACTATACCTACATTGCTGGATCTGGTAAGAAAAAATAATATGATAGATCATCAACTGAATGATGGCGATATTATTTTATTTGCTTCTGTTGGTGCAGGAATGAATATTAATGCAGTTTGTTACAGGGTTTAAGTGTATTTATTTCACTATAAAAAGATAATGCTATCATTTATTTTATGGTATGATATTTTGGTTTTAAAATTAAAGCAAACAGGTTGAATGAAAGTTAAACTGCTGATAATTAACATTGTAAAGTTTTTAAAAAAAATAGATTCGGCTGAAAGCCTTAATTAGCCTACATTTGCAAAAAATTACAACATGAATAATGATCTTATTATTAAGTTTTTAGAACCAGCTCATCTTGAAAAAAATGCAGTTAAGATTGAATTTAAAAAACGTAACACAATTGTTGGTGTGTTTGTAAAAACCAACGACTACGAAGATTTAAAAGCCAAAAATTTTTGGCGCATTGTTACTGAAGCCAGCATCCCTGAATGGAAAAAAACAAATAACAACCAGTTATCTAAAATTTTCAGCGGTTCTGAATTTACAAGGTTAACACAGGCAAAGGAAAAACCTGTTACTACTTAATTCAGTTGAGATTACTACAATAACTCCGCCAGTATTTATTCCGGCAAAATAACAAAAGCCATCCGTTAATTTTCGGATGGCTTTTTAAATATTAAGCACTTAATTTTTATACTATTTCTTCTGCATAAGCACTGACCGGTTCGCAGGTGCAAATTAAATTCCTGTCGCCATAAGTATTGTTAACCCTGCTGATGCCTGGCCAAAACTTATTTTGTTTTACAAATTCTAAAGGAAAGGCTGCAGTTTCCCTGCTGTAATTATGTTTCCAGTCGTTGGCACAAATAACCATTTGAGTATGCGGTGCATGCTTTAAAGGATTATCAGCTTTATCTGCTGTGCCATTTTCAACAGCCCTTATTTCTTCACGAATGCTTAATAAGGCATCGCAAAAACGATCAAGTTCAGCTTTGTCTTCGCTTTCTGTTGGCTCAATCATAATGGTGCCTGCAACCGGAAAACTTAAAGTAGGCGCATGAAAATTATAATCCATCAATCTTTTAGCAACATCTTCAGCCTCTATGCCTGCGCTTTGTTTAAACGGACGAAGGTCAACAATAAATTCGTGTGCACAGGTGCCATTCTTACCACTGTATAAAATTTTATATTCATCTTCCAAACGTGCCTTCATATAGTTGGCATTTAAAATAGCATACTCTGTACTCTTTCTTAAACCATCGGGCCCCAATAATTTTATATAAGCATAACTTATTAAGAGGATTGAGGTACTGCCATAAGGTGCAGCACTTACCGCATGTATAGGTTTGTTGCCACCGGTTGCATGATTAACATGCGATGGTAAATAAGGTGCCAGTTTTTCATTTACACAAATCGGTCCCATGCCAGGGCCGCCGCCTCCGTGAGGTATAGCAAATGTTTTATGCAAATTTAAATGGCAAACATCTGCACCTATATTTCCGGGAGATGTTAAACCAACCTGTGCATTCATGTTTGCACCGTCCATATAAACCAATCCGCCATTATCATGTATAAGGGTACAGATTTCTTTTATGCTTTCTTCAAACACGCCATGTGTACTGGGGTAAGTAACCATTAAGCCAGCTAAGGTATCTTTATATTTTTCTGCATTCATCCTTAAATCAGCCACGTCAATATTTCCAGCCTCATCACATTTAGTAACTACTACTTTAAAGCCGGCCATTACAGCGCTTGCAGGATTGGTGCCGTGTGCAGATATAGGAATTAAAATTACATTTCTGCCCGTATCGTTGCGGTGTTCGTGATAAGCCCTGATGGTTAATAAACCTGCATACTCGCCCTGTGCGCCACTGTTAGGTTGTAAAGATGTTGCAGCAAAACCTGTAATATTACTCAGCCAGTTTTCCAGCTCCGTAACAATTTGCTGATAGCCTTTCCATTGGTATGCCGGGGCAAAAGGATGTATGCCGCCAAACTCGGGCCAGCTTACAGGAATTAATTGCGTTGCTGCATTTAGTTTCATGGTGCAACTGCCCAAGCTTATCATTGAGGTGTTTAAACTCAAATCTTTATTCTCTAAAGATTTTATGTAACGCATCATTTCAGTTTCGCTGTGGTGCGTATTAAAAACCGGGTGCAGTAAAAATTCTGAAGTACGGGTTAACGATGCCGGAATATTTTCTAACAAAATATCTGCATCAAAATTAGCAATAGCGGTATCATTATTTTGCGATGAAGCAAAAACATGAAGTATGTTTAAAATGTCGTTTTGAGAAGTAGTTTCATCTAACGAAATACCAATGTAATTTTCATCAGTATAATTAAAATTAATTTCCTGCTGCTCTGCCAGTTTGCGAATGGCAGCAACATCTTTAACCTGAATTTTTAAAGTGTCAAAATAATATTCATTCACATTGGTAAAACCTAATTCTGCCAATTCATCACTTAATGTAAGTGCTAATAAACTTACTCTCTTTCCAATATTGGTTAACCCATCTGCACCATGATACACTGCATACATAGCCGCCATATTTGCTAACAATGCCTGTGCTGTACAAATATTGCTGGTTGCTTTTTCACGGCGAATATGCTGCTCCCTTGTTTGTAATGCCATGCGTAAACAACGGTTGCCCTGAGCATCAATACTTACACCAATAATACGTCCCGGAATATTTCTTTTAAACTCATCTTTGGTTGCAAAAAAAGCCGCATGTGGTCCGCCAAAACCCATGGGCACGCCCAGGCGTTGCGAATTTCCAATAGCAACATCGGCACCCAATTCACCGGGTGGCGTTAATAAGGTTAACGACAATAAATCGGTTGCCATTACCACCTGTGCATTTACAGCATGAGCTTTGTCAATAAAATTCCGGTAATCTTCCACCGCACCATTGGCATTGGGATATTGTACAATAGCTCCAAAAAATAATTCATCTAACTGGGCTGTTTTGTAATCCCCAAAAATTAATTCCACATTAATAGGTGTAGCCCTTGTAACTAAAATATCTTTTGTTTGTGCAAAAACATTTTCATCTACAAAAAACTTTGGCGCAGTAATATGGTCGTGGTCTTTATTTTTATGATTGAACAGCATGGCCATGGCTTCTGCGGCTGCAGTGCCTTCATCCAGCAAACTGGCATTGGCAATAGGCAGTGCCGTTAAATCGCTTACCATGGTTTGATAGTTTAACAAACTTTCCAAACGGCCCTGTGCAATTTCTGCCTGGTAAGGCGTGTATTGGGTGTACCATCCGGGGTTTTCAAAAACGGTACGCAAAATTACGCTGGGTACAATGGTATTGTAATAACCCTGGCCGATGTAAGATTTACATACTTTATTCAACGATGCTGTTTTCTTTAAATCTGTCAAATATTGATATTCACTAACCGGGCCAGCAGTTTGTAAAGGACTTTGCAAACGGATAGAGGCCGGCACTGTTTTATCAATTAATTCATCAATTGAATTAACGCCAATGGCTTTTAACATGGCTTTTGTTTCCTGTTCGTTTGGGCCAATATGCCTTGCTGTAAATTCGTGTTGTTGCTGCTCGAAAAGATTCATAAATAAAATATATTTTTTTTGTACCAGGCTGTGGTGCTACTATCAAACTTCATTGGTCTGGCCTAAGGCGAGACACTCTTCAACGGTATATCTTTATTCACCTTTTATCTAAGCGTAGCTAAAAGGTTTTATGCCGCCGCAAAATTACGATAACATAACAAGATTACGCATCAATAAAATGATTGATTTTTTACTGTGGAAAACTGCTGTATAACCGCAATAAAAAGTGCCACTTTGTATAGTAGCACTAAACAATTTTATACAATAAAAGTTTACAATTGGTAGAAATTAATCAGCATTGCTGCCAAATGTTACTCATACACGGCAAGTACTGGCACTTTGCTTTGATAAATCATTTTTTTTGTATGCTGTGTCTTAAACAATCTTTCATAAAAACTATGGTGCTTTGGGGCAGTAATAATCATATCAATATTTTTATCCCCCGTAAATAAATTAACGGCTTCATGAAAATCATACAATCTCATAAAATAAAATTCGGGATTAAAATCCTTTAACAATAATTCCATTTTATCCCTTTCATCTTTAAAAGCATCTGTTAAAGAAATATAATGACTGTCATCAACATTTAATACATGCACCGAGGGCTTAAAATCCTGCAGCACCCTTTTTATCGTTAGCAGGGTAGGGCTTTCCTGTACATATTTCATCTCGGAAGTAATCACCACATTTTCAATTTGGCTAAAACGGGCATCCTCGGGTATAATTAAAACAGGGCATACATTTTTTTCTGCCATCTTTAAAGTGTTGGTACCGTAAAAGCGTTGCGCCAAACCCGATTTGCCTGTTAAGCCCATCACAATCATATACGCCGATCTTACATGGGCATAAGCGTTAAGGCTGTCAATAAAATTATCCCCCGACTCGGTGTAAGTTTCAATTTGTGCCGCACAGGCCAGTAATTCTTTTTTAAGACTGTCTAAATAATTATGTGCAGTGTTTACGTCCTCGCTGCCTGAATAATAATGGTACAAAATAATGTTTACATCATTTCTTTTTGAATACATATTGCAGGCATAATGCGCCGCATTAAAAGAGGTTTCAGAAAAATCGAGGGGAACGATAACTTGTAACATGTAATTTTTTTTACAAAATAACTGAAATTATACAGAACAGGCACACTAAATTTCTTTAACATTACTAAAACTTGCCATTGCGGGGCGGCTGTTAAAAACGATATTTGCACAATGGAAGAGGATTTACTGGAAAACTGGGAAAAAAAATCGGCAGATCACCAAAAAGTGTACAAGCAATTTTTGCACCGGGCCGATAAAAATAAAGTGCTTAGAGCCTTGCCCGATCTGCATGAAGAAGCATTTGAAAAAATTGACTGCCTTAAATGCGGCAACTGCTGCAAAAGTTATTCGCCACGTTTTAAAGCGCCGGATATTAAACGCATAAGCAAGCACCTTAAAATGAAGGAAGGTGATTTGATCAATACTTATCTTTTTGTTGATAGCGATGGCGATTATGTTATGAGAACAAAACCCTGTGCTTTTTTAGGCACTGATAATTACTGCAGCATTTATGATGTACGCCCCAGCGATTGCCAGCGTTTTCCTTATACCGATGAAGATGTGCTGTTGAAAAGACAACCGCTTACCTTAAAGAATTCCAGCTTTTGCCCTGCTGTATATTATGTGTTGGAAAAATTATCAGCAGTTAAATAAAAATAAACTTTCCAGCATTCCTATATTTTTTGTAAATTGTTTTAAAAATAAATATGCCAAAATATGTAATTGAAAGAGAATTGCCCGGTGCTGGTAAACTTTCTGCTGATGAATTGAAAGCCATTTCTCAAACATCCTGTGGTGTGCTAAGTAAACTTGGCCAAAGTATTCAGTGGTTGGAAAGTTTTGTAACGGAAGATAAAATTTATTGTGTTTACACTGCACCAAATAAAGAATTAATAAAAGAGCACGCTATGCAGGGAGGGTTTCCTGCAAACAGAATTGAAGAAGTTAAGAATATGATTAGCCCGGTTACGGCAGAATAAAATATTGTGCACTAAAAAATTTCTGCTTTGCGGGAGTTTTATATTTTATTGGTATTACAGCTAATAATTTTTATGGTAGTTTAGAATTAATTTCTATAAATGCAGCTTCCAGCGGTCTTGTTAAGCCATCGCCTTTCCATTCGCCAATACCGGGGAAGGTTGTTGCTTTTAAAATTTCATCTTTTGTTTTGCCGGCTTTTATTTCTCCATCAACAAATTTTAATGCATTTCCTAAATAATCACCAAACGCTTTTAAGTCTGAAGTGTTGGCCAGTATATCAAATCCTTCTGCAGAGTGGCCGCAAATTATCTGTGTCTTATTATCGAAAGTTGCAATGGCTTTATCCAAAACTTTTATCCAGTTACCCATATCGGCACCGGCACTTTTATCTACAAACGGATGGCGGCGGTTAAACATTAAATCACCCATGTGTACAATATTGGCATGTTCAAAATGCACCAGGCTGTCGCCGTTAGTATGGCCTGCACCAAAATAATGCAGCGTTATTTTTTCTTTGCCCATTTTTTGGCTCCAGGTATCGGTATAGGTTTGGTCGGGGTATAATTGTTTGTCTTCGTTTTTATTTTTTACAGCGCTATTTTTTTGATTGGTTAAGGAGTTGGCGTGTGCCAGCACATGCGGTACCAAACCTTTAAAAGAAATATTACCAGCTGTATGATCGCCATGATGATGGGTATTGATCAACAATTTAAAAGGCTTTTCACTTTTCTTTTTCAGTTCATCAATTAAATGCTGGCTTTGCTCCGGAAATTGTGAATCTACCACCACCATTCCTTTTTTAGAAATATAAAATGCAATGGTGCCGCCTTTCTCGGTAAACACACCAATGGTATCAGTAAGCATTTTAATTTTCCATGCAGGTTGTGCAAAAAATGCTGCGGCTACCTGTTTATTGAATAAGGCTAAGCCTGCAATTGTAAAGGAGGTATTGCGGAGGAAGGATCTGCGTTGCATAGTGATTTAGTTTTAGAATTGTAAATTACAAAATTGTAAACAAGAAAGGGATAAAATTGTTGTGGTTTTTTGGTTAGGAAAGAAGATCCATTGAATATTTTAGCGAATGGTTCGTGAAGACACGAACCAAGGCGGAGAGGGAAGATAACTTACAATTAACGCAAGTATTTCATTGGCAGGCTGGATGTACAATGGCAGCGTAACATAGCAGGCTGGTAGTTAAAAATCAGACACTGGCGAACAATAAAGATGGCGATGATAATTGACAAACATTTAATTTTCAAATTCCGGACAGAGTCCGGCGGATTTAATCGGCATCAAGTCATCCTGTCGGAAGACTTGCGCCAGAAAGGGATTGGAGCAGAAGCTTATGCAGCGAATATTTTAGCAAAGGGTTCGTGAAGACACGAACCAAGGAGGGGGAATTGTAATTTACAAAATTGTAAACAAGTATGGGATAGAATTGTTGAGGTTTGTTGGTTAGGAAAGAAGAACCATCGAATATTTTAGCGAATGGTCCGTGAAGACACGAACCAAGGCGGAGGCCAGAAAGGGATTGGAGCAGAAGCTTATTCAGCGAATATTTTAGCAGAGGGTTCGTGAAGACACGAACCAAGTAGGGGGATAGAATCAAATTTATTTGTTTTTTAGACAGTTCATGTTGATTGCACTTACATCTGTCCAAGATATGCAAATACACTAAAACGTTTGTCTATGGTGATCAGGTTGTCAATAAGACCTAAACAACTATCCAAATCCCGATAGCAAAATGGTGCGTCTGTTTTTATATTTTCATTTGCTATCATTTCCGGGATGTAAATTTTTTCTCTCAGTGCATCATAGTCAAAAGTTGATGCAAACTCTTTGGCTTCACTTCTTGACATTACCCGTCCTGTTCCGTGGCAAAGTGAATTATAAGTATTTTCAACTTCGTCAGTTGCGGTTATTAAAACTACATCGCCATTCATATTTGATGGAACAACTGTCTGTTCGCCGGGTATAACTTTTACTGCACCTTTTCTTATAATTACTCCTTTATCTGTTATTTCAAAATGATTATGATTTTTGTCAAGTACAAAATTTAGACGTCCAAAATATTTTTCAAGTATCTTGAATATAGCAAACCGATTATCTTTTGCCCATTCGCAAACATCATAGAATTTTGTATCGAATTTTTGTGGTCTGTCAATTAAATCATCTACAAGTTTTGATTCATTTCTTGAACCTGTATGAATTAAAAATGAAATTTTATCGTCTGTGTATGATTCCAAAGCGTCAAGGAAATGATTGCCTGAGCCTAAGTCCCCGAGTTTTCCTTTGTTGGCCTGAATATCAAAATAAATTTTATCCCACTTTTCTTTTTTAAAATCTTCTTTTGACATATTGGCTTCACATAACAACATTCCACAACCACAGTCAGAAATTGCAAACTTTCTCCACTTTTCTTGTTTTGTGAATACTACTGTTCCCGTTGGTAAAGGAGATTTTCCTGGGCAAGCATCTGGAAAGAAAATTACTTTTTCAGCTTCCAAGTCGTGTGGCAACCAACCATAAACTTTGTTTAAAGGTTCAGCAGAATAATTTATCACTTCCATTATCTCTCGTTTCTGTCTTTGTAGTGTATTGTAGTAATAGCTAACAGCTTCTAAATATACACAACTCTGTTACTTCAACGAATTCAATCCAATGTTTTTTCACAACATTTTCTCCGCTGCAATAAAAGCTCAATAAAGATATTCTGTACAAGAGTGCGACGCCACCGCAGCCAAATAGAATTTAGAAAGCTTGGCTCAAAAAAAATAAAAAACATAATCTTCTACATTTTCCCCTTCAGGGGATAGGGGTTAATACTCCATCTTTTTTAACGCAGGCGCTTTAAACCATGTAACTATTACAACTAGCAACGTCATAAAACCACCGAAAATTACAGAGGGCACAAGGCCAAATGCACGGGAGGCAAAGCCACTTTCAAACTGGCCGAGTTCGTTACTGCTGTTGATGAACATGGAGTTAACGGAAGAAACCCTGCCCCGCATTTCGTCGGGTGTGGTGAGTTGTAAAATGGTGCCACGTACCATTACACTTATACCATCGCAAATGCCGCTGCAGAGCAATGCAATAAACGAAATAAAATAAATACTGGAAAGGCCGAATGCAATAATGCAAATACCAAAACCTGCAACGGCAAGCAGCATAGTTTTGCCC
Source organism: Ferruginibacter sp. (assembly GCF_031430955.1). Classification (GTDB taxonomy): domain Bacteria; phylum Bacteroidota; class Bacteroidia; order Chitinophagales; family Chitinophagaceae; genus Ferruginibacter. The sequence goes on along the minus strand of NZ_JANPCM010000141.1, from coordinate 15,174 downwards.
TGCTTTTTTTTCATGGGGAAAAGTGTGAGCAAAACAATAACGGAAATAGAACCAATATCGGATGCTGCAGTTAACCAGCCAAAACCGATGGGGCCGGTATTTAAAATCTTTTCGCTAAACTCGGGTATTAATGCAACAGCGCCACCAAATAATACTGCAAATAAATCGAGTGAAATTGCACCCATCATAATTTTATTGCGGTACACAAAACGTAAGCCTTCTTTTACACTGTCCCATGCGCCAATATCTTTTTGTATATTTAAAATGGGTTTTCTTTTTATAAAAGATAAAATGGTTGCGGCAGTTAAAATGTAAATTAATATAATGATAAAAGTATAATTTACGCCAATGCCTGCAATTAAAAAACCTGCACTGGCATGGCCAACTATCGAACCAATGAGCCAGGTGGAGGAACTGATATATGCAGCAAAGGGCAAAATATTTCGTGGTACTAACTGTGCAATGATGGCATTGGAAACCGGGCCGGCAAATGCCCTTATAATTCCGGTTAAAAAAATGATGGCGTAAAAACAATATTCTAACCAGTGCTTGCTTATTTTTTGTTGTGCAGCGGGCAAAGTGCAAATTATTAACAGCACTACACAAAATGAATAAGCGATCATTCCTTTTAATAACAGGGTTCTTTTTTCTGATTTATCAATTACATGGCCGGCATATAGTGCCAGTGAAAAAACCGGTATAAATTCTGACAGGCCTACTAAACCAATGGCAAAAGAACTTTGTGTAAGCTGAAATAATTCGTACGCTACCACAGTGCCTACCATGCGTAAAGCCATGATGTAAACAAAACGGCAGATGATGTATAAACGGAATTCTTTTTCTTTAAGCGGGGAGAGTGCAGTTTTGTTGAATGATAAATTCATTACTGCGAAGGTGCAATTTTTTTTGCATGAAATAGTTTAGTGCTGCAATATTATTTTTTTGTATAAATAAAAACAGTTTGATTTTAAAATGTGCAGTTCCCCTTCAGGGGTTAGAGGCTTTACGGTAAACTTATATAATGCTGCCCATCTTCGTACTCTTTATCCAAAGCATCAATAACAGTTTTTAAATGCAACTCGTTGCCTAAAAAATCGGCATTGGAAGCATCTACAAAAAGCGTTTTAATATTATGTTGCTTGATGTACTGCGTATAAGTTTCCTGTAAAGAAAAAAGATAATCGTTGGGTATTGACTGTTCGTAACCACGGTTACGTTTTTTTATATTTTCCTGCAGTTTGTTTACAGGGCTGTGCAGGTAAATTACAATATCGGGCTGCACTATTTGCGGATTGATGATGTCGAATAATTTTTGGTACAGGCGAAATTCTTCATCGGCCAAAGTAACTTTAGCAAACAACAGGCATTTGGTAAAAAGATAATCGGAGATGGTAATGTTTTGAAACATGTCTTTTGTCTGCAACAGATCTTTCAGTTGTTTATAGCGTTCTGCCATAAAAAAAAGTTCCAGCGGAAAAGCATATTGCTGCTGGTTTTCGTAAAATTTTGGTAAGAAGGGATTGTCTGCAAATTCTTCTAAAATTAAACGGGCATTAAAATGTTTGCTCAATAAATGTGCAAGAGTGGTTTTGCCGGCGCCAATATTTCCTTCGATAGTAACAAAATTATACTTCATAAAAATTATGTGCAAATATACCAATGGGCAAATATGCAACTGGAAGCTGCAAAATAAATGGAATAGTTTCTTTTGGCGTTAAATTTTATTCACAGTTAATTTATCGGGGCTGTTTCTTAATAACTGGTGGATAGTTTTATTAAGTACCGGATGTTTAAAGTTAGGGGAGAGCTGATTGAGCGGTACTAAAACAAAGTTGCGGTTTTGCAATTGCGGATGCGGTACTATTAAATTACTGCTGTCAATAATTTCTTTGTTATAAAAAAGTATATCAATATCAATAATACGGGGATCGTTTTTTTTATTTCTTATCCGACCCATCTTTTTTTCAATGGTAAGAATGGATTGCATTGTTTGTGCTGCAGTAAGTTTTGTTTGCACAATAATTACCTGGTTTAAAAAATCGGGCTGTTGGGTATTGCCCCATGCAGCAGTGCTGTATAAATTTGACTGACGGATTATTTTTCCTATTTGTTGCTGAATATTTTTTTTCGCTTGTAGCAGTTGCTGCCTGCTGTTGCCCATATTACTGCCTAACAAAAGATAAGTTGTATTCATTTAAAAGAAAATAAGCGTTGGTCGAAAATAAACGGTTTACTGCTTTGTATTTTAACCTTTTTAAAATCGGTATGTTTTGGGTTAATCAAATAATTGTATTCTTCTGTAATAACTGCAGACGGTACTTTTAATACCAGTGAATTTTTATTTTTGCAAAATTCACTGCCAATAAAATTGGTGTAGCCTTCATCATCCCGCCAATTTTGTTTTAACTTTTGTGCCGCAACTGAAGAAATAGAAACAGTATCGGGCACATTAATTTGCAGTAAATGAAAATTTAATTTTACTTCTGTAATTAATATATTTACCAGCATCTCCAGTGCACATAAAGAAATATGTTCGGAAGTGTACAGCATAGAAATACCCGGAGTATTCCACCTTGCGCCTCTTATGCTGGCACCATAACCGGAAATATCATCTTTGTATAAGGAGTTGGCAATGCGGTAAACAATCATGCAAATAAACCGTGTTGAATTCTGTGTAATTGAGTGATTACTTTTTCTATACCTTCTGCAGTGGTGAGGGATTCAAAAGATAAGTTACCCTCCAGGCTGTAAGGTTTTCTTTTTATCCAGGAATAAAAAGTATCAAAACTGCCAAAAGTAGTTTTGCCCATTTCAATAACTTTTGCAATTTGTAAAGCCCGTTGTGCATTAATGGGAGCAAACACACCATTATTTTTTGCATAGCGTTGCAATGTTCGTTCGCTTACGTGCAGTATGGCGGCCCACTCCGCCTGCGTAAAAGCTACTTTATCTGCAATTTTTTTAAATTCGCTGTAAGTAAAATCTTTAACAGCTGCTACTACTTTTACACTGCGGTAATAGGGTGCAATTGGTTCTTCTGTTTTACTTAAAGCTGCGTTGGTTTTATAGCCAACCGGTTTCTTTTTAGCGGTTATCTTTTTCATTATCCGACATTTGACACCCAAATGTACGACATCTGTCGGGTAATGCAAATTTTTTAAAATGCTTTTTTACCGATAGTTTTGCAACTTAATTAATTTCAGATGCAAAACTACAGCCAGGTAAGGGCAATGTTGGCCATTACAAAAGCAAGCTTAAGGTCAATTTTCCGCAGCCCTTCTGCAGTTATATTCAGTTTTGTTTTTCCTTTTATTTTTATTTTGGTATTTGGTTTTATTGGTAATAATGGCGGTACACCGGTTTACAAAATTGTAATTGATAAAAACAGTGATACCACAAATACACTTTTCGATTCTATAAAAAAAAGCAACCGGTTAAAAATTGTACAATTCAAATCGGAAAAAGAATTACAAATGAGTTTGGTAAAAGGAAAAATTGCAGGAATAATAAATATTACTAAAACTGGCAAAGAATTTCCGGCTTTTGAATATGCTATTGCAACTACCAATGCCAGTGATGATAAATGGCCACAGGTTTTACCCATATTAAATGCGATGTCCAATAAAATAAATGATACCAAGTTTGCAAACCGGCCATCGTATGCAGCACAGGATAAAATAAATCCGGTAATCAGAAAAGAAGTCAGAGAATATAAAACTATTGATTTTATCTTGCCGGGGCAGTTAGGGTTTTCTTTATTAAGCTCTGGTGTATTTGGTGTAGCTTTTATGTTTTTTAATTTGAGAAATACACTTGTACTAAAAAGATTTTTTGCCACACCCATTACCAGAACTTATATTGTTTTAGGTGAGGGTTTTGCCAGGGTTATTTTTCAGATGCTTACAGCTATTGTAATTATTTTAGTGGGTTATTTTTTGTTTGGGTTTACATTGGTTAAGGGCTGGCAAACTTTGCTGGAAATGCTTGTGTTAAGCTTTTTGGGCTTACTAGTTTTTATGGGCTTTGGTTTTATTGTAAGCGGATTGGCAAAAAGCGACAGTACCATTCCGCCTTTTGCAAACCTTATTACATTACCACAATTTTTACTGGGAGGAACTTTTTTTTCTGTAGAAGCTTTTCCTAAATGGTTGCAACCAATTTCAAAAGCATTACCGCTTACTTATTTAAACACCGCTATGAGGGCTGTAGCTTTTGAAGGACAAAATTTATGGGATGTAAGAAATGAAATAGGGGTTTTAATATTATGGGGAGTAATAGTATATGCAGTTGCCATTAAAGTTTTTAAATGGGAGTAAACACATGAAATATTTTAAATTTTTACTGATAAACATTATTGCATTTTCTTTATTGTTCTTTTTGTTTTCGTTATTATTTCCATCGCAGGTGGTTACATCAAAAACGGTTTCAATAAACAAAAATAAAGGAGCAGTAATTGAAAAACTAAATAATACCGGCGACTGGAAAACATGGAACAGATTTGTAAATGAAGGAACAGTTAAAAATAATACGCTTAACAACAGTGATACCATGTTATTTTCTTCAATAACAAATAACAGGGAAATGATTTCAAACTTTATCGTTTATCCTGAACCAACCAATTCTGTTTTGGTAAACTGGGCAATTATTCAAAAATTACCCTGGTATAAACCGTGGAAAAAATTCAGCGCTATGATTTTAAGTAAAAATGTAGCAGCTGTAATGGATACTTCTCTTACGAAGTTAAAAATGCAATTAGAAGCCGGTAAATAATAAATGGCGGTAAACCCTGGAGCGTTTTGTAATACCTTATGACTTATAATGTTTTCTGAACCCTCCAAAGAGTAAGAATATTTAAACTTACTGCGGAAAACTAATTTTACCCATAGTTACTGCCGGCATTCCTGCAATACCTTTTTGCAAATAATCGCTATCGCCACAAATACATTCGTTGGCCAATATGGCAAACAATACAGCTTCTTTAGCATCGGGGTTTATGTTTAAAGCACTGGTAGTATCAAAACTAAAGTTAGGCAAAGCTTTTTTTAAATGCAGTATCAGTAAAGGGTTGTGCATACCGCCGCCGCTGGAAAAAATTTTGCAGGAATTATTTTTATCTCTTGTTTTTAAAATAGCATCGGTAATAGTATCTGCCGAAAATTTATTTAAAGTTGCCATCGTATCTTCAACAGAAATATTTTGCGTAAAAGTTTTTTCTTTTGCTTTTTGCAGGTAATCTAAATTAAATAATTCGGGCCCCGTAGTTTTTGGAAAAGGCTTTGCAAAAAAACCATTGTCTTTTAGTGCATGTAATAAATCAGTATTTATTTTTCCTTTTAAAGCAATGGCAGCGTTTTCATCAAAATATTTTCCGGCAAATTGTTGCTGCATGTAAGCGTCCATCATGGTATTGCCCGGACCGGTATCGGTACTAAAAATGGCAGCACTGTCCATACTGCCCGGTAAAAAAGTAAAATTTGCAATGCCGCCAATGTTTAATAAAATCCTGTCTTCGCCGGGTTTACCAAAAATTAAATAATCGCCATATACTGCCAGTGGTGCACCTTCGCCACCGGCGGCAATATGTTTTTGGCGAAAGTCGCTTATTGTAATTATGCCTGTTGCAATTGCTAAATGATCGCCATCACCAATTTGTAAAGTAGCATTGCCAAATTTATTTTGTCCGTGTAAAGTTTTTGGTGCATGGTAAATAGTTTGGCCGTGGCTGGCAATTAAATCAACTTCCTCATTTTTTATTTTCCATTTTTTTAAAAGCGCATTAATTATTGTTGCATGTTGTAATGCAATCCATGGATTTAATAAAGTAAGCTTTTCTAAATCAACTTCTTTTTTACTGAAAACATTTTTTATTTCATTTTTAAAATCATCATCAAATGCAATGGTTTCAAATTGAACTAATTCAAGCTTTGTTTGTAATCCGTTTGCTGAAATATTGCACAAAGCAATATCAAGCCCATCCAGCGAAGTCCCACTCATTAAACCAATAATTTTTCGTGCAGGTTTATTGGCAATATTGTAAAGTTGGCTGATGTTTTTATTCATAAAAGTAAATATAACAGTTGTTAATTAATCTGGCGCAAGCCAGTTTATGCAAACGATTGCGGTTTTTTGCAACATTATTAATTATTTATGCAATTTTTTGCAGGTATTTATTTTTATTCTATCTTACACTTACTTTAACACCACAACTAACAATGCTTACAATCAAAAAGAGTGTTCTCATCCTGCAAAGCGATGGTCTGTTGTCATATTCCTGGTATTGCTATTTTGGTTTAAGCTCCATCCGCCACTCTAATAAAGCAAAAAAATCTTTTCTTATTCAAAAGTACCAGCATCAAACTATGTATTTACATTAATGCATGAAATTGATGCAGTTTTTATAATTGAAAAGTATTCTCGTTAAAATTAATTTTTACTCCCTGCCCTTTTTTAACTGCAATCAAAATTAGTAAACAATTAAAACTGCGATATGAAAAATTACATTTTAAAAAAGTTAAGCAAATACAAAATGCTTAGTTTTTTTCTGCTTATGAACCTGTTTGCCATAACTGCAATGGCGCAGGTAAAAATAAGTGGAAAGGTAACGGATGAAAAAGGAAATGGGGTATCGGGAGCCTCGGTAACCATTAAAAATAATAATGCAGGTGCATCTACCAGTGCAGACGGGGCTTATCAAATTATTACAAATTTAAAACCCGGAAAATACACTTTAATCTTTAGCGGAGTAGGATTAAAAAATTCTGAACAGAGTATTAGTGTTACTGCAAATGGAGACTACGCTGTAAATGCTCAATTATTGGCAGATCCATTGGGATTAGACGAAGTAATAGTTACTGGTACATCTGCCGGAACTACAAAAAAACAATTGGGCAGTTATATAAGCACAGTAAAAGCTGATCAACTTACAAAAGGTGCTACAGGAAATGTACTTGCTGCATTGCAGGGAAAAACTGCAGGAGCACAAATAACTCAAAATAGTGGAGATCCTGGGGGAGGAATAAGTGTTCGTTTAAGAGGTATCAGTTCTATATTCAGCAGTAGCGAACCATTGTATATTGTAGATGGGGTTATTGTAAACAATGGTACTACAAGGGTAACTAATACACAAGGCGGCTATGATGGACAAAATTTTGTTGGAACAATTGGTCAAAACAGAATGGCTGATATTAACCCTGCAGATATTGAAAGAATAGAAGTGTTGAATGGAGCCGCAGCTGCTGCAATTTATGGGTCAAGAGCCAATGCAGGGGTGGTTCAAATTTTTACAAAACGGGGAAGCGCAGGTGCACCGGTTGTAAGTTTTTCCTCAACGGTTATGTTTAGTAAATTAAGAAAGGGCGTGGAAGTAAATAATTCGCCAACAAAATTTGGTGGCCCTACTGATGGAGCGGGGGCACAAACACAGGATATTTTAACTCCTGCATTAACGAATACAACTGCAGTAACCCGCTATAATTATAATGATTATATTTTTCAAAGTGCAGTAGGTACAGATAACAATGTTTCTATTGCTGGTGGAAAAGATAAAACTAAATATTATGCTTCGGGATCTTATTTTAAAAATGAAGGCATAATTAAAAATACAGATTTCAGAAGATATAGTTTCAGGGTAAATTTAGACCAGGGGTTAGGAGATAAAGTAAATTTTAATATCAGTTTAAATTATGTCAATAGTTTAAGTAACGAAAAGCCAGATGGTAATTCTTTTTTTTCTCCCATGAATTCTATTAACATCATTGGTAATTTTCACGATTTGTTTACAAGAGATGCGTTGGGAAATATTAAAGCGATTGGTGAAAGAGGAAGGGTTAATCCGGTATCTGTTATTGAAGATATAAAACAGCAACAGGAAACTAACAGGCTCATTGCCGGTCTTGGTTTAAAAGTAAGGCCACTTAAAGGTTTATCTTTTGATTATACTTTAGGCTTTGATCAATATGCTCAAAGAGGACAAACCTATATTCCACCATTTGCTTATAATGCAAGTACGGGTTTTTTTGGAGGTGGTATTACTTTAGATCCTACTTTAAATGGATATGCCAGTACGGCAACGGATAATTTTTTTCAGGTAAATAATGAATTAAACGGAACGTATCAATTTAACATTAATAAAGATATTGCTTCTACAACCCAGGTGGGTTACTCAGTGCAGTACGAAAAAAATAATTACCTGATGTCGCAGGGGCGAGGGATGGCGCCTTTTGTACAAACAGTAAATGGAGCAAGTACCCCAATAGCAGGAGCTGATGTAAGAAGCGAATTATCTGTTTCAGGATATTATGCACAACAAAATTTTAAATATAAAAATTTATTGTTTTTAACAGGAGCAATAAGAGTTGATGGTTCTTCTGTTTTTGGTAAAGACCAGCGAAATCAAAGTTATGGTAAGGGAAGTGCAGCTTACATTATTAGCGAACATGAGTTCTGGAAAAATATGAAGCTGAGCAAATACTGGAATTTTGCAAAAATAAGAATTGCTTATGGAGAAAGCGGGAACCTTACTGGTATTGGGCCTTATGACAGGTTCAATGCTTACAGCAGTAATTCTTTCTTAAGCCGTACTTCACTAACATCAAGTGGAACATTGGCTAACACTAATGTAAAACCAGAGCGTCAAAAAGAATTGGAGTTTGGTATTGATCTGGCATTTCTTAACAGCAGAGTAAATTTAACAGCTAATGTTTATAATAAAAAAGTCAGCGATTTATTAATAAGCAGAATAATTGCACCTACTACCGGGTTCAGTAATCTGTTAGACAATTTTGGAAGTTTAGAAAACAAAGGGTTTGAATTAATGCTTACCGGTAAACCAGTTCAAAATAAAGATATGAACTGGACTATTACAGGCATTTATAATCATAACAGAAATAAAGCAGTAAAAATTGGACAGGGACTTACATTATTAAGTACCAACTCAGGAGCACCCGTATCTTTAATTGAAGGGCAACCCATTGGCGTTTTTTATGGGGCTTTCTTTGCTTTAGACGCAAATGGTAATTTAGTGAAAAATGCTTCAGGTTTTCCTGTTGGCGAAAGAGGAATACAATCAGGGCCTTTAACCTACACTGTTACAAGAGATGCTAATGGCATACCAGTTACAACCAATCCATTAGTTCGTACAATAATTGGAGATCCAAATCCTGATTATACTGCAACCCTTGTAAATGAATTCAATTACAAAAATGCAAGTTTAAGAATTCAGATAGATGCAGTAAAAGGCGGTGAAGTATTTAATGCCGACTGGAGAACAAGGCAGGGTGTAGGTAATGGTAAAGAAGCTGAGAAAGAACAAACAGGCGTTTATCCACGTGGTTATATCAGCAGTTTTTATGGTACTGTTGAGCAATGGCGTATTGATAACGGCTCTTTTGTAAAGCTTCGTGAAATTTCGTTGAGCTATTCTTTTGGTAAGATAAAATGGTTTAAAGATATTACTGCTTCCATTACCGGAAGAAATTTAAAAAGCTGGGATAAGTATAAAGGATACGATCCCGAAGTGAATGCAGGCGGTCAGAGTACAATTCTTCGTGGAATAGACTTTGGTGCTGTTCCTATTCCTAAAACATTTGCAATAGGAGTTTCTGCAAAATTCTAAACCTTTAAAAAATTAATTATGAAAAATAAAAACATAAAAATTATAATGCTTGCGGCATTGCTCAGTGTTACACTTTTGCAATTAAGCTGTAAAAAAGATTATACTGATCCTACAAGAGCTACCGAAGACCAGGTATTCTCCTCTGCAAAAGGATTAACAGGTGCAGTAGTAGGTTTACAAAGAGTATATACATTAGGAAGAGCAAGTACTTTGTATAATTTAATAACAATAAATGGCTTAACCACTAACGAATTGATTGTTGTTAATACAGGCAATACTGCGGAAGTGCAATTAGCAGCCGGAGGAACTTTAGTGGATGGCAACCATTCGATGCTTACAACATATTGGACAACTTGTAATAAAGCAGTTTATGATGCCGACTTAGTTATTACCAACGCAAATAATTTAAGCGATAAAAATTACGCCAGCGGATTAATTGCTTATGCCAGTATTTTTAAAGCGATGTCAATTGCAGATATGGCGCAATTTTGGGAAAAAGTTCCTGTTGGTACAGGTACCAATGTTACATTTATTGACAGGGTGGAAGGCTTTAAAAAAGCTATTGCAGTTATTGATAATGCTATAACAACTATCACCGTAAATACAATAAGCAGTTCGTTCATTTCAAGTGTACCTGCAGGTATAGATATTGGCAACACACTAAATGCTTTAAAGGCAAGATATTCTCTGTATGCCGGCTTATATACACAGGCTTTAGCAGCCGCTAATGCAGTTACACTTAGCATTAAATCAACTTTTAATTTTGATGCACTTTCTTTAAATCCAATTTTTGAAGTTGCTACTTCTACTAATAATGTAGTACAACCAAAAGATTCTACTTTAGGTTTAGTGCCTGCATTAGCGCCATCTTTAACTGATGGAAGAATCCTGTTTTATACATCCATTAATCCAACCGTAGCGCCAAGGTACAGAATCAATGGCTTTGGTAATGGTGTAGCTACAGCAATACCAGTTTATTTACCAGGCGAAATAACTTTAATAAAAGCTGAATGTTATGCCCGTTCAAATGACAGCACTAACAGCAAAACTTTTTTAAATGCTGTAATTACCAAAACTGCAGCTGCAGATCCTTTTGGTGTTGGAGCAAACCAGCCACCGATTAATTCTTTTGGTTCTTATGCTGCTTTGCTGGATGAAATTTATAAACAGCGTTGCATAGAATTATTTATGAGTGGACAAAAGTTAGAAGATATGAGAAGGTTTGCAAGACCAACAACAGAACGTAAACGAAACCTAATGCCTTACCCTTTAAGAGAAAGAGACAACAATCCCAATACACCGGCTGATCCGCCATTTTAATCATTAGTTTAGCAGTCCTCATAATAGCAGCCCCGGTTACAGCGATGTAGCTGGGGTTTTTTATTTTGCAAATGCAACGGTATGCAAAAATCAATTGTCAACTTACCGAATATGTTTACATGGAGCAAGAACAACTGCTGGTAAAAGAATGTTTAAAAAATAACCGGGTATCGCAAAAGCAACTGTACAACCAGTTTGCCGAAGTAATGCTGGGTGTTTGCTATCGCTATACAAAATCGCTGGCCGATGCCGAAGATGTGCTGCAGGAAGGATTTGTAAGGGTATTTAAAAATTTACATCAGTACAGGTTTGATGGAGAACTGGGGGCATGGATAAGAAGAGTAATGGTAACTACCGCCTTAAATTATTTGAAACGAAATGCCAAATACCAAAATGATCTGGCTTTCGAAAAATTAGACATGCACCCCGTAACAGATGATAACCCCGAAATAAAATTAAACACCAAAGAACTGGCCTCACTGATTCAACAATTGCCCGCAGGCTACCAAACCATTTTTAATTTACATGCCGTAGAAGGTTATACGCATGTGGAAATTGGCGAGCTGCTGGGTATTACCGACGGAACATCACGTAGCCAGTATGCAAGAGCAAGAGCATTAATGATAACATGGGTAAAAAAATATTATTCAGATAATAAAATGCAGTCGTATGCAAAATAGTGAATTTGAAAAAAATGTGCAGCAAAAAATGGAGGAGTTAAAATTTACTCCGGCAGATGCTGTAGGGCAAAAGGTACAAGCGGAGTGGCAAAAACAAAAAAAGCGCCGCTGGATTGTTTTTCTTTTATTGTTTGCCGGTTTAGCAGCAGGTTCGTTCTTATTTATGAATAAATATAAAAGTGATAATAAAAAGTTGGTAACAGATAACATTGCAGCAAAGAAAAATGTTTTAGAAAGTTTAGTTGCTCCAAATTCAATTGATTCAAACAAAGAAAAACCTGTTAGCCATGCTATTGTTGTATCAAAAAATGAAGTGCTGACTAACACACCAGAAAGCAAGATCAAACAAAATTTAAAATCAGCGTCTTTAAAAATAAAAATTAAGCAAGGAAATGTTTTAGAATTAGGTAATACATCAGAAACAGATTTGGCAGCAAAAAATAATATTCATTTAAAAACAAAAGGTAAAACAAGTATTTCAATAAAAAATTCTGCACCCACTTCGGCTGAGGAAGAAATAATTGCAAACGAGCCTGCAGAAAATGAAAGCAGTACTACTGCAAAAAATACAATTGCTGCTGATACAGCCTTTTTTTCAAATAATAATTTGAAGGATGAAATTGAAGTGCCTGAAATTAAAAAAACTGAAGTTGATGCAGCATTATTATTAAAAAAAGATACGACAGTGACTTCAACTGCTAAAAAAACAGTAAAGAAAATAAGAAATGTAAAATGGCAACACGGAATTAATGCAGCAGCAGGAATTTCTACTGTTAAAAATAGTTTGTTTAGTGATGCGCCAGTATTTGTTGATAGGTTTGCAAACGCAATTTCAGCTCCGCCAATTAATCCCCAGGTTAGGTTAATGCCAAACAATCCATCAAAAAGTGGTGCATTTAGTTTTGGTTTGTATGCAAAAAAAATAATTACTTACAAGTGGAAGTTTACAACGGGGTTAAATTATTTGTATCAAAGCAATATTATTAAAATTGGCAACCGGGTAGATTCGATGACTAACTACAATTATGATGTTAATAAAAGTATTGCCGCTGATTACTATTACAAAAACGGGAACTCTGCCAGTTATAAAAATAAATTTCATTTAATTGAAATGCCATTTTTATTTCAGTATAAATTTTTAAAAAAGTCATCGTTATACATTGAGGCTGGCCCTTCAGTTGCTTTTTTACTGCATTCGAATGCATTGGTTTATAATAGCAATTCTGCAGCTTATTTTACTGACAAAGCAATTTTTAATAAGCTTCTATTTTCTTTTAACACAGGCGCAGGTATTGATCTTGCACAAAAAACAAAGTTTCCTTTTTCCATTGGTTATCATTTTAATTATAGTATTGGTTCGGTAACGAAAAAGTCTTTTGGCAAACAGCATTTAGTAAGCTCTTTAGTGTATTTAAAAATCCCCATTAAAAAATAAATTATTATTAGTGCAACGGTAGTTTAATGTGCATTGTCAACCTTAAAATAATTAGTTATGAAAAATTTAATCAGCAAAACAATTACTTTAGTTTTTTGTACAGCATTTTTGTTTTTACAGCAGGGTTGTGTAAAAGACACTTGTTCTAAAACGTATACTTATACATATTTTCAACCGGTGTATAAAACTACTGCAGAAGTAAGAGCAAATATTAAAAGCAATGCACCTAAACCTGTAACAAATCCTGGTAAAATTTATATTAAGGATAATTGCATTTTTTTAAATGAAGTAAATAAGGGTATCCACATAATAGATAATACAAATCCTGCAAGCCCAAAAAATTTTGGTTTTATAGATATTCCCGGTAATGTTGATATTGCTGTGAAGGGTGACATTTTGTATGCAGATTTTTATACCGACCTGGTGGCCATGGATATCAGTAATCCATTAAATGTATCGGTAACTAAATTTGTAAACGGTGTTTTTCCTGAACGTTTTTATTATGGCTTTAATGTAGATTCTACTAAAGTGGTTTATGACTGGGTTAAAAAAACTGAAACTGCAGCAGTTGATTGTAATGATGGGTACATCAGACCTTTCAGGGGAGGCGGTGTATTATTTAATACTGCAGATGCAGGTTTTCTTTCATTAAAATCCAGCTCTTCTCCCGTGGGCATAAGCGGTTCTTTAGCAAGATTTGCTTTGCTTAATGATTATATGTATTCGGTGTCCAACGATTCTTTACGTGTTGTAAATGTTTCATCAAATGCAAATCCTTTTATTGTAAATGCCATCAATTTAGGATGGGGAATTGAAACGGTATTTCCTTTTAAAGACAAATTATTTATTGGGTCAAATACGGGGATGTTTATTTACGGTGTACAAAATCCGGTTAATCCTGTTAAGCTGGGATCGTTTAATCATGTGCGTACCTGCGACCCTGTAATTGCCGATGATAACTTTGCTTATGTTACTTTGCACTCCGGTACAAGATGTACAGGTTTTACCAATCAGTTAGATGTTTTAAATATCACCAATATACAATCGCCGCAATTGATAAAATCTTATCCTTTGACCAGCCCACGGGGCTTAAGTAAAGATGGCAACCTTTTATTTATTTGCGATGGTAATGATGGATTAAAAGTTTTTGATGCTGCAAATCCTAATTCAATTTCGTTGATAAAACAATTTATAATTGCTGAAGCTAATGACGTAATAGCGTATAACAATATTGCACTGGTAGTTGCAAAAGATGGATTGTATCAATATGATTATACAAATGCTGCTGATATAAAATTACTTTCAAAAATTGCAGTGCAAAATTAGAATGGCGAAGTATTTATTTACAATAATATTGGTTTTTACTAGTTGCTTAAAAGTTGCTGCACAAAAGAAGAGTGCAGCAGCTTTTAATTCTTACAATTCGGCAGGTTTTATTGCAGGTAAATTACCTGTATCATTTACCGCACAAACCGAAAATGGGATTGCATATAAAAAATGGTTTGCCGGCGCAGGCGTAGCTATCGATATGTACTATAAAGAAACATTGCCAGTATTTGCTGCTTTTAAAAAAGAGATATGTTTAAAAACTAACAGTTTGTTTTTTTATGTAAATGCCGGAAAAAACATTGTAGCAAAAGATAAGAAAATAGTGGGTACATTTTCAACCGTTGAAATAAAAGGAGGTTTTTATGCGGATGGCGGTGTTGGGTATAAAATAAAAATAGCAAAAAAGGGCAGCATCTTTTTTAGCATTGGTAATACTGTAAAAAACATCAGGCAAATTGAAACCACTTCAGATTTTTTTGGAATGCCGGGAATTTCTGATACCCAATATAAATTCAGCCGCCTTGTTTTTAGAATGGGTTACCAGTTTTAAGTTTGTATAAATTTTAAATTCTTTTTCACCCCTTCAAATTTACTCCGCTTTAATGGCGAATCTTTAAAAAGTATTTTAAAACTTTCTGCTGTTAATTCTTCCCAATCGTTTTTGGTAAAATTTAAAATTTCGGGTAGTGGCGAAAAACCAATTTCATGGGTTGGTTTGCTAAAACGGTTCCATGGGCAAACATCCTGGCAAACATCGCAGCCGAACATCCAGTTATCAAATTTGCCTTTCATTTTAT
>NZ_JANPCM010000140.1:0-7541 GCF_031430955.1 Ferruginibacter sp. | reverse complement strand
GATGGCTGTAAATGAAACACAGCAATATGCTTCGGTACAGTTCAGCGATATGATTGCTGTAGGGCAGGATTTAACAGGACTGATAAGCATCAGCGGACAGTCGGATATTTCGTTCACCATCAACGGCAGCGAAGTAAAAGTTTTTGGAAATAAATTAGATGGCAACTACACCGTAAATATAAATACCGGTATTAAAAATACCTGGAGCGATGTGCTCAGCAAAGCCTTTACCAGTAATATTAATTTCGAAAACAGGTTGCCCAATGTAACTATACATGGTAAAGGAAATATTTTACCCAACAGCGGCAGGCTGGTATTGCCATTTGAATCTATCAATTTAAATGCGGTTGACATCAGCATCATTAAAATTTTTGAAAACAATGTACCGCAGTTTTTGCAGGAAAACGATTTGGGCGGCAACAGTGAATTAAGGAGAGTAGCGAAACCCATCGTACAAAAAACATTACGTTTGGATGATGATAAAACTTTAGACCTGCACAAGCACCAGCATTTTTCTTTAGACATTGATAAGTTTTTAAAAACAGAGCAGGGTGCCATTTATCGTGTAACCATTGGCTTCAGGCCAGAGTATTCTTTGTACCAGGTTGCTGATACTTCAAAAAATAAAAATGAAGAAGATGAAGAAGGTTATGATGAAGGCTATAACGAATACAATCAAAATGGTGTGGATGAAGACGATGCTTTTTGGGAAAGGTACGATCAGTATTATCCCTACGGTTATAATTGGGAAAGGCGTGATGACCCCAACAGTAAATCTTATTACAATAAAGACCGTTGGGCAACAAGAAATATTTTAGCCAGCAACATTGGCCTTACTGCAAAACGTGGTAACGATAACAGCATCAACATTGCGGTAAGTAATATTCTTACCACTGAACCAATGAACAATGTTGACCTGGAAATTATGGATTACCAGCATACCATCATCAGTACCGCAAAAAGTAATAATGAGGGGTTTGCAGTAATTGATTTAAAACGCAAACCTTATTTACTCATTGCAAAAAAAGGAAATGAAAGGGGCTATTTAAAATTAGATGATGGCAATTCTTTAGCCCTCAGCCGCTTTGATGTAAGCGGAGAAGCAGTAAAGAATGGCATTAAAGGTTTCATCTTTGGCGAACGTGGAGTGTGGCGCCCCGGCGATACCATGTACATTAATTTTATTGTAGAAGATAAAGCACAAAAATTACCGAAAGAGCATCCGGTTGAGTTTAGTCTCTACACTCCCACTGGTCAATTATATAAACATACAGTACAAAATAATGCGGATGACGGATTCTATCTTTTTAAAACCAATACCGATGCAGCATCACCAACTGGTAACTGGCTGGCAAAAATAAAAGTAGGCGGCGCCATTTTTGAAAAAAGAATTAAGGTAGAAACTGTTATGCCTAACCGCTTAAAAATAAATGTAGATTTTGGTAAGGATGCCATGCTGGGAGAAGGCGAAAATGCAGCAGGCACCATCAATGCAAAATGGTTATTTGGTGCAGTGGGTAAAAACTTAAAAGCAAAGATTGATGCATCGTTGTATGCAAAAACAACATCGTTTCCCAAATTTGCAGGGTTTGATTTTGATAACCCCACCACTAATTATTCTACCCAGCAAAAAACTATTTACGAAGGCACTTTAGATGCAGAAGGTAACGCCGCATTGCAGCCCAATTTTGAAATTGATGAAACTGCACCGGGTATGCTTACTGCAAACCTTGTGGTAAAAGTTTTTGAACCCGGCGGCACTTTCAGTATTGATAATATGAGCATCCCTTACAGCCCGTACAAAAGTTATGTGGGCTTAAAATTACCTGATGGAGAAAAACCTTTTGATTATTTACTGGCAGGAAAAAAACATACCGCTCAAATTGTAAACGTAGATAGTAAAGGAAATTTATTTAACGGTAATATTAAGGTGGAAGTAGAGTTTTACCGCATTCAATGGCGATGGTGGTGGGATAATAATGGCGATAACCTCAGCAATTTTACTCAAGACAGTTATAATAAATTAATAAAAAAAGACAGTATATCATTAACTAACGGCCGTGGGCAGTGGTCTTTTAATACATCAGAAAATGAATGGGGGCGTTATTTAATTTTAGTAAAAGATAAAACAAGTGGCCACAGCAGCGGTTCCATTTTTTACATTGATGAACCGGGGTGGCAAAGCCGGAGTGGCAACGATGATCAAACTGCAGCCTCCATGTTATCGTTTGTTGCTAATAAAGAAAAATATAATGTGGGTGATGAAGTTTCTTTAACCATACCCAGCAGTAAAGGTGGCAGGGTTTTAGTAAGTGTAGAAAATGGCAGTAAAGTAATAAAATCTTTTTGGCAAGAAACCAAGCAGGGACAAACCATTGTTACATTTAAAGCCGATAAAACAATGGCACCAAATGTTTATGCCACCGTAAGTTTATTACAACCGCATTCGCAAACCATAAATGATTTACCAATAAGAATGTATGGCTCTGTTCCCATTTTTGTAGAAGATAAAAACACCGTACTAAAACCCGTACTCAATATTCCCAACAGCATTCGTCCGGAGCAAACCGTTTCATTTACCGTAAGTGAACAAAGCGGAAAAGAAATGACCTATTGTGTTGCTATTGTTGATGAAGGGCTATTGGATCTTACAAGATTTAAAACGCCTGATCCGCACGAAGCATTTTATGCAAGAGAAGCATTGGGTGTAAAAAGCTTTGATATGTTTGATTATGTTATTGGCGCATGGGGTGGCGATTTAGAAAGAATTTTAACCATTGGTGGCGATGGTGATGCTGCCATTGGCAAACAAAAAACTGCCAACCGTTTTAAAGCAGTTGTAAAATATCTTGGCCCATTTCATTTAAGCAGCGGGCAAACACAAAAACAATCTTTCACATTGCCCTCCTACATTGGTTCGGTAAGGGCAATGGTAGTTGCGGCTCACGATGGCAGTTATGGCTTTGCAGAAAAAGCAGTAACTGTAAAAAAACCATTGATGCTGTTAGCAACAATGCCAAGAGTTTTAGGTCCTGGTGAAACAATCAAATTACCCGTTACCATTTTTGCAATGGAAAACAACATTAAAAAAGTAAATCTTTCATTGCAATCCAATCCTTTTTTAGAAGTAGTAGGCAGCAATGCACAAACTATAAGTTTTACCGAAACCGGAGAGCAGATGGCATATTACGACGTAAGGGTAAAACCAAATGTGGGCATTGGTAAAGTAAAAATTGTTGCAACATCTGGCAATGAAAATGCTAATTACGAAGTGGAACTGGATATCAGAAATCCTAATCCTCCTGTAACCAGCGTTAGTGAAATTACTTTAGCGCCAGGTCAACAATGGAAAACAACTGCTGCACCTATTGGTGTAGCAGCAACAAGCACAGCTACTATCGAAATTTCCAGCATGCCCTCAATGAATTTGCAAAAACGTTTAGATTATTTAATTGAATATCCGCATGGCTGTATTGAGCAAACTACTTCCGCAGTTTTTCCGCAGTTAGTTTTAAATCAATTAACCGATTTAGATGATTATAAAAAAGCACAGGTTGATAAAAATGTAAAAGCAGGTATTGGAAAGCTGCAAAACTTTCAGCGGCCAGACGGCGGGTTTAGTTACTGGCCCGGTGGCAACGAAAGCGATGAATGGGGCAGTAATTATGCAGGGCATTTTTTAGTGGAAGCACAAAGCAATGGGTTTTTAGTAAGCGATTATATGCTGCAGCAATGGAAAAATTACCAGCGTGGTAAAGCTAACAGTTGGGTAGCCAGCACTACCAATTTTTATGGCGGTGATCTTACACAATCTTATCGCTTATATACATTAGCATTGGCAAAAGTACCAGAGCTTGGTGCCATGAATCGTTTAAAAGAATTTAAATATTTATCTTCGGAAGCAAAATGGCGTTTGGCAGCGGCCTATCAATTAGCCGGACAAACCAATACCGCTTTAGATTTAATAAGCGGCTTACCCTCCACGTTTGATGCAAGAACGAATCCCGGTTTTACGTATGGTTCCGATACAAGAGATGAAGCGATGGTTTTAGAAACCTTAACCTTATTAAATAAAAAAGATAAAGCCAGGCAATTGGTAGATTTAATTGCTGCAAAATTATCGCAGGATTATTGGTACAGTACACAAACTACTGCTTACAGTCTTATTGCCGTAGCAAAGTTTTGTGGTAGAAATGCCAGTGGTGCAAAAATAATTGCTTCTGCAAATATTGATGGTAAACAAACCGATATTAATACGGCTACTTATCTCCGGCAGTTACCTGTTGTATTTAAAAATCAAAATGCCAGCAATGCAATTATCACTAATAAAGGTAATAATACTTTGTACGTAAGAATGATAACCAAAGGGCAACCATTAGCAGGTGATAGTTTAAAAGTTAACAACAATCCTGCTGTGTTAAATATGAGTGTGAGTTATTTATCGCAGGATGGAAAAGCCATCGAGGTTAACAAATTAACGCAGGGCAGCGATTTTGTAGCCAAAGTAATTATTAAAAATCCGGGTGGCAGAGGTAACTATTCTCAAATGGCATTATCACAAATTTTCCCCAGTGGCTGGGAGATTTTAAATGCCAGGATGCTGGGTGGCGAAGGTGCATTCAAATCATCTTATTCCACTTACCAGGATATTCGTGATGATCGTGTGTATACTTATTTCAACATTAATGCCAATGAAACACTCACATATTATGTGCAGTTGAATGCTTCGTATTTGGGAAGATATTTTTTACCGGGCACATTTAGTGAAGCGATGTATGATAATAAAATTTCTGCAGGTGTAAGTGGAAAGTGGGTGGAAGTGGTGAGGCAATAACAGCCCCTCCTTGAACTTCGTTCGTTCCTTTTCAAGGAACCCCAAAGGGGAGGGAAATGCAGGAGATAAAAGTAATAATTGAAATAATTATGAAAAGAAAAAATGCTACGAATTAAAAAGTTACTCTCCTTTTTCCCCCTCCTTGGGAGGGGGATAGGGGGAGGCCGAATAAAATTGTTGATTGTGTCGTGTTTATTAATCTGGTTTTATTTTTCTCTACCCAAAAAATTATTTAGAGCCCCCACCAGTTATGTAATTGAAGATGCAAATGGCAACTTATTAAACGCCACCATTGCCGCCGATGGCCAATGGCGTTTTCCTTACAATAAAAATGTGCCTCAAAAATTTATTGATTGCATCACCACCTTCGAAGACAAACGTTTTTTTAAACATCCCGGTGTAGATCCGGTTTCTATTGGCAGAGCGGTAGTAAGGAATATTAAAAACAAAGCTGTGGTACAAGGCGGCAGCACATTAACGATGCAGGTGATCAGGCTTTCAAAAAAAAATGATGAACGCAGCATCTGGAATAAATTAAAAGAAAGTATACTGGCTGTACGGCTAGAAATGTCTTATTCCAAAAATGAAATTATTGCATTGTATGCCAGCAATGCACCATTCGGCAGCAATGTTGTTGGACTTGATGCAGCAGCATGGCGCTATTACGGACGAAGCTCCGAAAAACTAAGCTGGGGCGAAATGGCAACGCTGGCAGTATTACCCAATGCACCATCATTAGTGCATCCCGGAAAAAACAGGGAGGTATTATTAAAAAAAAGAAACATGCTGTTGGATAAAATGGTAAATGCCGGAAAAATCAATCAAAGCAGTTGCGATTTAGCCAAGCTGGAATCATTACCCGGCCAACCCTTACCGCTACCACAATTGGCATCGCATTTATTACAACGCTTTAAAAAAGAAAAACTTGCTGAAACAAAAATAAGAACAACAATTGATGGCGCATTGCAAAAAAATGTGGCGACAATTATTCAGCAGCATCAATCTGTTTTAAAAGGTAACGGAATAAACAATGCCTGTGCAATTGTATTAGATGTTGAAACAGGAAATACATTAGCATACGTGGGAAATATTTTCGATCCTTTCGATAAAGAAATGGAAGCTGATGTGGATGTTATTGCTGCACCACGCAGCCCCGGCAGTGCATTAAAGCCGATACTCTATGCTGCAATGTTAAGCGATGGATTAATTTTACCCAACTCCATCATACCGGATATTCCTACACAAATTGGCAGCTATGCACCGCAAAATTTTGATCTGGGTTATGATGGTGCAGTACCAGCCAACAAAGCGTTAGCAAGAAGTTTAAATATCCCCGCCATAAAATTATTACAGCAATATAAATACCAGCGTTTTTACGAAACGCTGCAGCGATGCGGCATCACAACATTAAATCGCTCCGCAGATATTTATGGCTTAAGTTTAATACTCGGTGGCTGCGAAGTTACGGCCTGGGATATTGCAGGAGTATATGCAAGCATGGCACGTACACTTAATCATCAAACAAAAAATTATGGAAAGTTTGATCCAAATGATTTTCATCCACCCAATTATATTGCCAATCAAACATCTAACAACGTACAACTATCAACTAACAACTTGCCTCTTGATGCCACCTCCATCTACTTCACCTTTCAGGCCATGCAGGAAGTAATGCGGCCCGGCGAAGAAGGTTTGTGGCAACAGTTTACGTCGTCACAAAAAATTGCGTGGAAGACAGGAACGAGTTTTGGTTTTAGAGATGGCTGGGCCATTGGTTTAACTCCAAAAAATGTGGTAGCAGTTTGGGTGGGCAATACGGATGGCGAAGGAAGGCCGGGATTGATTGGTATACAAACAGCCGCACCCATTTTGTTTGATATTTTTCGGCTGCTACCCAACGTTAGTTGGTTCGCAAAACCAAAATACAATTTTTCTTTTGTACCCGTGTGCAGGCAAAGTGGCTATCGTGCCAATATTGATTGCCCCAATGTGGATACTTTATTTATGCCACCCAACGGAACAAAAGTGCCGCAGTGTCTGTACCATAAAATAATTCATTTAGATGCTACGGGAACTTATCGGGTAACGGAACAATGTGAAAGCCCTTCTGCAATGCAACACAAAAGTTGGTTCATCCTCTCCCCTGCCATGGAATATTATTACAAACAAAAAAATGCAGACTATAAAACATTACCCCCTTTTAAAGCCGGCTGCGAATTTTCAGAGACAGGAAAAGTAATGGAGATCATCTATCCGCAAGCGAATGCAAAAATTTATATACCGCTGGAAGTAAGCGGACAAAAAGGTAAAACTGTTTTTACTGCAGCACACCGCCGCAGCAGCGCAAAAATTTTCTGGAGCCTTGATGATAATTTTATTGGCGCCACACAAAACTTTCATCAAATGGGTTTAAACCCTTCGCCGGGAAAACATATTATTACTCTGGTAGATGAAAATGGATTGAGTGTGAGCAGGCAGTTTGAAATATTGGAGAAAGAAAATCATTGACCATTATAAAAACACCTCATCTGATAATTAAAAACGATTTTGGCTAATTGAACTATAACTAAAATCATTATCAAATTTCTCCTTACTTTTAAACCCTAAATTAAATGTTATGCCAATACGTATGGAAGATGATCCGCAGGATCAACAGGATTTTAATGAAAGCAGTACATCTGGAGGAAGAAGCAGCGGTGGAGGCGGT
>NZ_JANPCM010000139.1:0-8079 GCF_031430955.1 Ferruginibacter sp. | reverse complement strand
GATTGAAATGATAGTGCTGGTAAATAAAGAACAGACTGTAAATATTTTCCTGCAAATATTTATTACTTAGTTTTACGTTATCATAATAAAATATTTCACTTTAAAAGGCAACGCAATTTTGCGGACTGGTTATGAAAATTGATATTATTTCTGTTGTTCCCGATTTACTGCAAAGCCCTTTTGCCCACTCTATTTTGAAAAGGGCAAGGGATAAAGGATTGCTGGAAGTGAATGTAATTAATTTAAGAGATTACACTACTTATGCAAGGGCGCAGGTAGATGATTATGCATTTGGCGGCGGCGCAGGAATGGTGATGATGATGGAGCCATTGGTAAATGCCATTGAAAGTTTACAAAAAACAACTGCCTACGACGAAGTAATTTATTTAACGCCTGATGGAGCAAGCTTTAATCAAAAAATGGCGAATCATTTTTCTTTAAAAAATAATTTACTGCTTATTTGCGGCCATTATAAAGGCATTGATGAAAGGGTTAGACAACATTTTATTACCAAAGAAATTTCTATCGGCGATTATGTATTGAGTGGCGGCGAAATTGCTGCAGCAGTTTTGGTTGATGCTATTGGCAGATTAATTCCAGGTGTGTTAAATGATGAGACTTCTGCATTAACAGATTCTTTCCAGGATAATTTATTGGCGCCGCCTGTTTATACAAGGCCTGAAGAATTCCGTGGCTGGAAAGTACCGGATATTTTATTAAGCGGCAATCATAAATTGATTGAAGAGTGGCGGGTGGAGCAAAGTTTGCAAAGAACAAAAGAGAGAAGGCCGGATTTACTGGAGGATTAAGGTGAAAAATAAATTTAAAAAAAACGTGGCGGATTGCCACGTTTTTTTATTCTGCTAAATTAAAATTTAGTCTTTCTTCAACCCAATTACCGGCAATGCTTTCTCTCTTATCATTGCATTCAGTTTTACCACATCATCTTCCAGTAATTTTTTTAATGCATTTAATTGCACATCTGTTTGGGCAGCTAACTCAGCAAAAGCTTCTTTAACCTGTTTTGCAGGTGCTGCATTGCCGCTAACAGCAAAATCGTACAGGCCACTTATTTTATCATCTAAACGAATAGGAAAATTCAACACATCCTGCCCGCTTTTTGCTTTGGTTTGATGAAGCGCTTCTTCAATAGTGGTCATTTGTTTGTTAATGGTATCCGCCTGCTGTTTAATTTCCTTAGGTAAATCTTTTCCGGCACGTGCAGTAAAATCATTTATTTGCTTGCGTACCTCAGCAATATTTTTATTAGCTTTTTGTATATCGTTAAACTTATCTCTTATTGTAATTAAAAAATTAAACTGGTCTTCATAATCCTGCTGCGATAATTTGTAAACCGGGTTTGCTTTTATTACAAAACTGCCTTCTGCAGAATCTTTATCTGCTTTTATTTTATAAAAATAATTACCGGGTGCAGCTTTGGGGCCGGGCACATTGCCATGCCAGATAATTTGTCCTTCAATTTTATCCGCCGGCGGGTACAGCATATTCCACACAAACTGGTTCATGCCTTTGTTTACATCAATCTTATCTTCTTTTTCTTTTGCATTGGTAGCAAATAATTTTATTTGCTTTTTATTTTTATCTAAAATTTCAATACTAACTTTTGAAGAATCATTGATATTTTTTACATAATAATTAATAATTGAACCATTCGGCGGATTCATTCCAGCATTTTTTGCATTTACATTTTGAGAGCCGTCAAAACGGTAAGCATCGTTTACAGCAAATACAAAAATATTTTTGCTGCTGATACCGTTTGCTTTTTGCTGCACCACACTTAAATCATCAAGTACCCAAAAGGCCCTGCCTTGTGTTGCCACAACCAAATCATTTTCTTTAATAGTCATATCTGTAATTGGCACCATCGGTAAATTTAGTTGAAATGTTTTCCAGCTTGCACCATCATCGTAACTAATGTACATACCATATTCCGTTCCTGCATACAAAAGACCTTTTATTTTTTTATCGGCCCTTAAACATCTTGCAAAATGATTTGCAGCAATACCGTTGGTAATCTTCACCCATGTTTTTCCATAATCTTCTGTTTTAAAAATGTATGGTGCAAAGTCATCGCTTTTATATTTAGTGCCAACAAAATATGCTTTCCCTTTTACAAACGGATCGGTCTCCACACAATTCCACATCATCCATTTACCTGCTGCAGGCGGTGTTACATTGTCCCAGTTTTTTCCCCCATCTTTACTTACATGTATCAATCCATCATCGCTGCCCGTCCATAATAAATCTTTTTCCAGCGCCGATTCTGTTGCAGTAAAAATGGTACAATACACTTCTACACCGGTATTATCTTTTGTAATGGGGCCCCCGCTGCTGCGTTGCCTTATTTTATCATTGGTAGTTAAATCTCCGCTAAGTGCTGTCCAGGATGCGCCTTCGTTTTCTGTTGCAAATAATAAATTGCCACCTGCATATAATTTTTTAGGATTGTGCGGACTAAAGAAAATGGGGAAGTTCCATTGAAAACGATATTTGCTTACATCGGCTCCACCACCCAGCGGATCATCGGGCCATACACTTACGGCACGGTTCTCTCCTGTTTTGTGATCTAACCTTGATAAGTAGCCGCTGTAATTGCCACCATACACCACATCGGGGTTTAAAGGGTCTGCTACAACGTAACCACTCTCTGCACCGGCAGTATTTTGCCAGTCATCCTGCGTAATTTGTCCGCCATCACTTTGCGATAAAATTCTTACCGTACTGTTATCCTGTTGTGCGCCTAAAATTCTGTACGGGTAATGATTATCGGTGCTTACCCTGTAAAATTGTGCAGTAGGCTGGTTTAAATAAGTGCTGAAATTTTCGCCGCCATCAAAACTTATTTGTGCACCGCCATCATCAGCAATAATCATTCGCCTGCCATCTTCAGGATCAATCCATAAATCGTGATGATCACCATGAGGTGTATTTATATTTTTAAAAGTTTTTCCTCCATCAACACTTTTTAAAAAATTTACATTGAGGGCATATACAGTGTTTTCATTTTTAGGATCCACAAAAATTTTACTGTAATACCACGCCCTTTGACGAATGCTGTTATCACTGCTTTGCAATGTCCATGTTTCGCCGGCATCGGTACTTACAAATAATCCGCCATCTTTATTTTCTATAATGGCATAAATTTTATCGGTGTTAGATGGCGCCACTGTTATCCCCGTTATACCCCATAACCCTTTTGGTAAACCTTTATTGGCAGAAATATTTTTCCATGTTTCGCCTCCATCAATACTTTTCCAGATGCCGCCACCATCCCCACCACTTTCTAAACTGTAAGGCGTACGCTGTATGCGCCATGTACCTGCATATAATACGCTTGGGTTACCCGGTTCCATAATTAAATCGCTGCAACCGGTTTGATTATTTACATACAAAACTTTTTTCCATGTTTTGCCTCCATCCATTGTTTTATAAATACCACGGTCATCGTTAGCCCCAAATAAATGGCCGATGGCTGCTACCCAAACTATATCTGGATTTTTTGGATGAATAACAATTTTTATAATATGCCGGGTATCTTTTAATCCTAAATTTTTCCAGCTTCTGCCCCCATCATCGGTACGCCAAATGCCAAAACCTTCGCTGACATTGCCACGTAATGTACTCTCTCCCTCACCTGCATATAAAATGGTATTATCACTTGGTGCTACCGCTACACTGCCAATGCTGCCACCAAAATATTTATCACTGATGTTTTTCCAGTTGCTGCCGCCATCCATCGTTTTCCATACACCGCCGCCGGTACTGCCAAAATAAAAGGTGTTTTTGTTTTTTGCATCGCCGGTTACAGCACCGCTGCGGCCGCCACGGAACGGGCCTACCAACCGGTATTTTGTTTTACTCATTAAAATGCTGTCATCGTTATTTAAAACAGTGGTTTGTTTTTTTTGAGCAAGAGAGGAAAGTGCAACAGAAAATGTTGCAGCAAGCAGAAGTAGTTTTTGCATGTTAGTTAAATTATTATTGAAAGATACACAATGAAATTAAAACCCTCCCGGTTGATCAGGAGGTTTTTTAAAATAATTTTTTAATCTTTAAAAATGCTTTCGTCTACTTTTATATTAGTTTCAATTTTATCATAATTAATATCGCCTCTTTCGTTAGTAGTAGTGTAAGCAAACCAATAACCATCTGCATTTTGTTTATAATTAGAAAAATTGATAAATATTTCCACCTCCTCGCCATTCATTTTTCCTTTGGTAGTTGTTTTATACAGCCTGTCGGTTTTTGTATCTATAAAATAATTTG
The DNA here is from genome assembly GCF_031430955.1 of Ferruginibacter sp. GTDB lineage: Bacteria > Bacteroidota > Bacteroidia > Chitinophagales > Chitinophagaceae > Ferruginibacter. Next base: position 3,792 of record NZ_JANPCM010000139.1, on the reverse strand, counting down.
TAACATTCCCATTTTTAAAAGTAGCTTTTAAATGATAACATTCATTAGCATCCACCATTTGTTTGCCAATGTATTCTGCCTGTATACCTTTTTCTTTATAGTTTATAAAAATGCCTTTAAGGTCCAAATTATTTTGCCCGGCTTTAAGCATTTGTTCACCCATAGGCTCTGGCGATGACTGCCCGAAAATTGGCATAAATACAGAACCATTTGTTGCGGTAACTATCTGGTAGTTCTGCGTACCCATAACACTAAAATCTGTTCGATCACCTACTGTATGCAATGTAGTAATAACAATACTTACATCAGCACCCTGTGCATTCATGCTGCCCTCTTTACGCACACTGTTTAAGGTGGCTAATTTTTCCTTCCCTCCCATTGCTGCTGTATTTTTATCAATAATTTCGTCCACTGTTTGTGCCTGTGCAAATTGCGCCAATACCATCACTAAAATAAATAATCCGAAAATAATTATAGGTTTCATTGTTATGTTTTTTAGTCGGGCAAGATAAATTAAAATTTCAATTCAATATGTTTTGTTTATTCCATTTATCCAGCATCTTAAACCGTTTATAATAGTTTAAGTTTGCAAAAGAAATTTAAATTACTTATGCCAAAAATTATAACCGGAAATATTGTTGACATTTTCAACAAACAAATTTTTTACGGTGCAGTGACTGTTGAGAAAGGGAAGATTGCTTCAATTGAAAAGTTACCAGCTGTCAACGAACAACTTTCAGCTATCAACTACATTCTTCCCGGCTTTATAGACAGCCATGTGCATATTGAAAGTTCCATGCTGGTACCATCAGAATTTGCAAAGTTGGCTGTGGTGCATGGCACTGTTGCCACCATAAGTGATCCTCACGAAATTGCTAATGTTTGCGGCATGCAAGGTGTACAGTTTATGATTGACAATGGAAAAACGGTACCTTTTAAATTTCATTTTGGCGCACCGAGTTGTGTGCCTGCTACTATTTTTGAAACAGCCGGAGCTGTATTAAATGTAAATGATGTTGATGCGTTATTAAAAAGTGATGATATTTTTTATTTGAGTGAGATGATGAATTTTCCGGGTGTGCTTAATGGTGACGAAGAAGTACTGAAAAAAATTGCAGCTTCAAGAAAATATAATAAACCAGTTGATGGACATGCCCCTGGTTTAATGGGCGAGCTGGCAAAAAAATATATTGATGCAATTTCAATTAGATCAGCATCCGATGGAATTCCCCCTTTGGGGGGCGGGGGGGCTACCGACCATGAATGTTTTACAGCAGCCGAAGCGCTGGATAAATTAAAATACGGCATGAAGATTTTGATACGTGAAGGCAGCGCCGCAAAAAACTTTGACGCATTGATTGATCTGATGCATGAACATTACGAAATGATGATGTTTTGCAGCGATGATAAACATCCGGATAGTTTGGCAGATGGCCACATTAACCAATTATGTGCAAGAGCCGCTGCAAAAGGAATTGATATTTTTAAAGTGTTGCAGGCCGCATGTATTAATCCTGCATTGCATTATAAAATGAAGGTGGGATTATTAAGAGAAGGTGACGCTGCTGATTTTATTGTGGCAGAAGATTTAGAAAACTTTACAGTAGTGCAAACTTATATTGATGGAGAATTGGTCGCAGCGAATGGGAAGTCATTGGTCGTTAGTCAATCATCTTCGGTGTTAAACAATTTTGATTGCAGCGAAAAAGATATTTCAGATTTTAGATTTCAAGCCCCTCCTAAACTTCGTTCGTTCTCTGTCGAGAACCCCCAAGGGGAGGGAAAAGGAGAAGATCATGTAGGAGATTTATTTTGTATTGAAGCTTTAGACGGGCAATTAATTACCAATAAAATTATTTGCAGCCCAATTATTAAAGAAGGTTTTTACGAAAGCGATATTGCAAACGACGTTTTAAAAATTGTTGTAATTAACCGTTATAAAAATGCACCCGTTGCAAAAGCATTTATTAAAAACTTTGGTATAAAGCATGGCGCTGTTGCATCATCAGTTGCACACGACAGCCATAATATTGTTGCAGTGGGTATTGATGATGAAAGTTTAATGAAAGCAGTAAACTTAGTTATCGGTGCACAAGGTGGCATTAGTGCTGTTAATCATAATAAAGAAATGCTTTTAGCATTACCTGTTGCCGGATTAATGAGTAATGAAGATGGTTATAAAGTTGCAGCAGCTTACACCGCTATTGATAAAATGGTTAAAGAAGAATTGGGCAGTACACTTACAGCTCCATTTATGACTTTATCTTTTATGGCGTTGCTGGTGATACCGCATTTAAAGCTGAGTGATTTGGGATTGTTTGATGGGGATGGGTTTAAGTTTATTTAACTCTTCTACTATAATTGGATATAAAGCCTTTCTAAAATAGGCAATATTTCTTTGCTTGTCTAACGATGCTCCCGGATTGATATATTTAACAACTCCACTATCGTTTAAAATTATGTTAACAGGAAAACCTAAATAATAATTCAGCCTATCACATTCAGCATCGCTTATAGAAGTTATCGGAAACCTGATGTTATATTTATTTTTAATTTCCAAAATTTTTTCATTCTCTTCAAACGTAAATGATATGAATTTGAAATTAGGATTATTACTAAACGTATCATATAGCTTGTCTAATGCTTCTAATTCCCCCATGCATGGTGCACAGGAAGCATACCAAAAGTTTATAAAAGTTACTTTACCAGCAATATCCTTACTACTTATATTTCTTTCGTCATCAAAAAATGAAAATTTGCGATATGGCTTATTCATAGCCACATTCTTTTTTACTTCAATTGCTTTGTTGATTAAATCAATATCAGTTTGCTGGGCATATCCAAATAATGATAAACAACAAGCAAGAAAAATAAGATATACTCTCATAAAAATAATTTATTCCCCCTTCGCCCCTACTATTTTCAACGCCACACTATCCGTTCCCTTAGGTGCAAAATATTTGGTTTTAAATTCGGCAGATTTACCGGGGGCAAGCGTTTCAAAAACAGTTTCCACATCTTCTTCTAACAGCGCTTTTGTTTTACTGTAAAAAGATAATTTTATTTGTACATCTTTATAACTGGCAACTTTGGCAGTGTTATTCAGCATTCCTTTTACAACAGTTTGGCCTAAAAGGTTACGTTTATCTTTACCGGTTACAGATAAAAAACGGGCAGGGTTTTTCTTTTCGGTTTCCCCTAGTGTTTCTTTGGTTTGTTCGTATTTATCATTAACAGCATCAGTTTTTTTATCGCTGCTGTTGCAGGCACTAATTATTAGTGCACTTACAAATACCAAAGCAATCATTCTTTTCATGTTGTTTATTTTGAGTACAATAAAAATACATTTTTCTCAAATGCTGTGTTAAAAGATTTTGGCCACATGGTCTGACGTCCCCGTCTGACCATGTTTGTTTTAGCGGAAGGCTACAAAATTGCCATTGAAAAAAAATACTGCAAAGGGGATTTTTTATTTTAGTTTTGTTTTATTCAACCGCTTTAATAAAAGCTCAATAAAGATTTACTGTACAAGAGTGCGACGCCAATGAAGCCTGTCTTTGCACTGTTGCCCGGAACAAAAAATAAAAACCACTAACCTCAAACTGATTTTATGGTCATTAATTTAAGCGAACAACATTCTTTAATAAGCAACTGGGTAAGTGAATTACGCAATGTAGATGTACAAAACGACCGCATGCGTTTTAGAAGAAACCTGGAACGCATTGCTGAAGTAATTGGCTATGAGATAAGCAAAAAAATGCCCTGGGTTGAAAAAGAAGTTACAACACCATT
>NZ_JANPCM010000138.1:0-10814 GCF_031430955.1 Ferruginibacter sp. | reverse complement strand
AATCACAAAATTTCCATTAATCGCTTTTACAAAATCTCTGCAAATAATTAACCCCAGCCCGGTGCCGGTTTCTTTATTAGTACCAAGGGTAGTATAATATTCGTTATTAAAAACTTTGGTAATAGCCTGTTCGGTCATTCCAATTCCATCGTCTTTTATATAAATATTAGTAAAATCTCCTTTCTCTTCTGTAAAAATTTCTATGGTTCCGCCTTGTGGTGTAAATTTTACAGCATTGGCAACCAGGTTTCGCAACACAATTTTTATCATTTGAGTATCAGCATAAACATAAACGGGTTTTGCAATACTGTTTACCAGTGTAATATTTTTTTTACTGGCCCTGAGTAATAAATGTTTAAATGTGGTGGCTGCAATTTCCTTTACATCAATCCGCTCAATTGCTATCCTGCTTTCTTTAAACTGGTCTCTTCCCCAGTTAAGCAAGTTTTCCATTACCTCGGCACAGTTATCTATTTCATTACTTAACTCGGGCAGTTCATTTATCAGCTCTTCTTTGGTAATATATCCCAGCCGTAGGGCTTCAAAAATATTTTTAAGTGCATAAATGGAAGTACGCAGGTCGTGAGATATTACTGAAAATAATTTTGTTTTAACCTGGTTAAGTTCGGTTAACTCCTGTGTGGTAGTTTCCAGGTGTACGGCCTGCATACTCAGGGTTTCATTTTTTGCTTCAATCTCAATATTTCTTTCGGCAAGCACTTTAGTTTTTTCTTTTACCGATTTTTCGTAAACCCATACCTGGTATTTAATAAGATACATGGTGGCAAAAAACATTAAAAAAGCAACCAGGTAATTAAAAATAATAAGGTAAAGATTAGCTGCATTAGTTAGCCTGTAATTAAACCCTTTTTGAAATATGAAATGTATCACTAAAAAAAATATCAAACAATATAAAAAAGCGATAATGATATTTTTTAACTGGTTTAAAAAAAAGAAACTGAACATCATATAAAGCAAAACAAAAATATCCATACCATTATCGTTGGTAGCCCAGCTTACCAAGGCAAACATCGGTGGCACTAAAAAAAATGAACTTATTGTTGCTGTACGAAAAAATTGTTTGTGCATCACCCACATCATGCATAAAAAAAAAGCACATAAAGCAAAATTTATTAATAAAGCGGAAACACTGAAAAAATGTGGTGTAAATAAAGCAATGTAAAAAAATCGCATTAGCGATAACAGAAATGCCAAAAAGTTGAGCTGATTAAAAACCAATACCCTTTTTTTTATGTACTCGGGCAGGTTGTTATCATAACCAATTTCAGCTATTTGTTGTTGTATGCTGCTAAAAAAACGCATTTTCTTTGGGTTGGAAGTAACAGTTTAACGAAAAATATTTACATGATATTACAAAATAAATATTTATTTCTACACACTTTTCTCCATTTTATTTATCAATAAACAGCTTTATTAGCGGCAATACAGGCTCTTAACTCCCAACAAATTTCATATCTTCGCTAACTAACTATCTCATTTATATATATGAATGAAGAAAGGATATATAAGATTGTGAACCGTTTTAAAACCAAAACATTTAATGGAACCTACCATAATTTACATCATAATTGGTATAGCTGCACTTATAATTGGCGCTGTACTGGGTAAAATTTTATTTGCCAAAAACACTAAAAACCAGGTGGCAGAAGCTGAGCAACAGGCTCAAAAAATTATTGCTGATGGCCAGTTACAGGCCGAAAATCTTAAAAAAGAAAAAATTTTAGAAGCTAAAGAAAAATTTGTGCAGCTTAAGGCCGAGCATGATAAAGAGGTATTGCAGCGTAATCAAAAAATTATTGAAGGCGAAAGCAGGATCAAGCAAAAAGAGCAGTCCATCAACCAAAAAGACCAGAATCTTGAAAAACAGATTAAGGATAACGAAGCCATAAAAGAAACGCTTAACCGCCAGATTGAAGTGGTAAACACCAAACGAACGGAGCTGGAAAAACACCAGGAAGAACATATACGCCGCCTGGAAAAAGTGGCCGGCCTTAGTGCCGAAGACGCCAAAGCACAATTAATAGAAAGTTTAAAACAGGAAGCCCAAACAAAAGCCATTGCCATACAGCAGGAAATTATTGAAGATGCTAAATTAAAGGCCAATAAAGAAGCCCGTAAAATAGTTATCCAAACCATACAACGTACCGCTGCCGAAGCGGCAATTGAAAATGCCATTACCGTTTTTAATTTAGAAAGCGACGAAATAAAAGGTTCTATCATTGGCCGTGAGGGTAGAAATATACGTGCCATTGAAGCTGCCACTGGTGTTGATCTGATTGTTGATGATACCCCTGAGGCAATTGTACTTTCTTCTTTTGATCCATTACGCAGGGAGATTGCCCGTTTATCTTTACAACGCCTGGTGGCAGATGGACGTATTCACCCGGCTCGTATTGAGGAAGTGGTGGAAAAAACAAAAAAACAATTAGATGACCAGGTGATGGAAATAGGCGAACGCACTGCTATGGAACTGGGTGTGCATGGCCTGCATAAAGAATTGATAAGAATGGTAGGCAGAATGCGTTTCCGTTCTTCTTACGGCCAAAATTTATTGATGCACAGCAGGGAAACTGCTAATCTTTGTTCTATTATGGCCGCAGAGCTGGGCATGAATCCCAAACTTGCAAAACGTGCCGGTTTACTGCATGATATTGGTAAAGTACCTGATGAAGAAACTGAATTAAGCCATGCTTTATTAGGAGCAAAACTGGCTGAAAAATATGGTGAAAATCCTGCAGTAGTTAATGCTATTGGAGCCCACCATGATGAAATGGAAATGCAGTATGTTATCTCTCCCATTATTCAGGCATGCGATGCTATAAGCGGTGCTAGGCCGGGTGCTAGGCGTGAGATAATGCAACAGTATATTCAGCGTATTAAGGATTTAGAAAACATGGCTTTAGGTTATACAGGTGTAGAAAAAGCGTACGCTATTCAGGCTGGCAGAGAGCTTAGGGTAATTGTAGAAGCTGATAAAGTGAGCGATGGCGACAGCGAAAAATTAAGTTTTGAGATAGCTCAAAAAATTCAAACAGAAATGACGTTTCCCGGTCAGATAAAAGTAACAGTGATAAGGGAAAAGAGAAGTGTAAATGTAGCCCGCTAAAAATATTCGATATTCAACATTTAATATTCAACATTTACCCCTACCTTTGCCGTCCGTAAAAAAATAAAGTATTATGAACGCAGTAGCATTTGTTCATGAGCAGTTGACAACAGTTCCAACGCTCCCAAAATTTAAAGCAGGTGATAACATCACTGTTAATTATAAAATTGTAGAAGGTACAAAAGAGCGTATCCAAAGCTTTAAAGGCGATGTTATTAAACGACAGGGCGTAGGTGCCACTGCATCTTTTACAGTACGTAAAATGAGCGATGGTGTGGGTGTTGAGCGTCTTTTCCCTATATATTCGCCCAATATTGAAAGCATTGTTTTGAATAAAGTGGGTAAAGTTAGCCGTGCTAAATTGTACTACTTACGTGAGAGAAGTGGAAAAAGTGCCCGTATAAGAGAGAAAAGAATGGCTGTTGCTAAATAAAGCAGCATAAAAAAATTTATATACAACGCAAAAATTTTAACTAATTTTTGCGTTTTCATGGATATTAGCCTGTTTGGTATAATTATTGCAATTTTAAACGCAAATTACAATATTACTGGATAGAACCTTTACTCTGAATTATTTACTGATTTTTATTTTAAACCGTAAAACCCATTCTATCATGAGAAGTATTGTATTATTCTTTGTAGCTATTATTTCAATTTCTTTTTTAGTTTCCTGTGCCCGTGGTATTACTACCGAGCAGGCTGCCAACGGTAAGGCCAGGTGCGGCAAAAATTACATTCGTTAATATTTTTTATTTCGCTAATGCTGTTAACCGCAGGTTAATAATGTTACATTATTTGCTGTAATAAGTAAATAATTGATTTATCTTTGTCACCTAAATCTTTATTATGTTAGTTTCAATTTTAAATAATATTTTGTTATTCTCCATGCCCGGTGGCGGAGAATTAGTTTTAATTATCGTAGTGGTGTTATTAATGTTTGGCGGAAAAAAAATACCTGAGTTAATGAGAGGTATTGGCCGTGGAATGCGTGAGTTTAACGATGCTAAAAATAATGTGAAAAGTGAGATTGAGGAAGGTATGAAGGATAAAGAAACCAAGCAGCAATTACCACAACAGTAATAAATTTATCAAATCAATATTCGGCTGAAGTAATTCCTGGTTAATTCCGGAACGGCTTCAGCCGATTGTTTATTTACTATTTAAGAGTTTTGTATTTAATGGCATCATCAAGCACCATACAAGAGTATCACAAAAAACTTACTGCCAACAGCAATACCTGTGTTGATACGGTAAACTATTACCTTACTAAAATTGAAGAAAAAAAACACCTTAATGCTTTTACGGCGATTTTTGCAAAAGAAGCTTTGCAAAAAGCAATGGAACTGGATGCTAAAAGAAAAGATGGTGAGCCGTTAAAAAAATTACACGGTGTTGTAATTGCTATTAAAGATGTTATTTGCTATAAAGGCCATAAGGTTACCGCAGCATCAAAAATTTTAGAAGGATTTACCAGCGTTTATACAGCAACGGCAGTACAAAGATTACTGGATGAAGATGCTATTATTATTGGCAGTTGTAATTGCGATGAATTTGCAATGGGCAGCACTAACGAAAACTCGGTTTACGGCAATGTATTAAATGCTGCAGATGAAACCAAAGTTCCCGGTGGTTCATCAGGAGGAAGTGCTGTGGCAGTACAAGCAGGTTTGTGCATGGTAAGTTTAGGCAGCGATACCGGTGGCTCTGTAAGGCAGCCGGCAGATTTTTGTGGCATTGTAGGTATTAAACCCACTTATGGCCGTATATCACGGTATGGGTTAATTGCCTATGCTTCTTCTTTTGACCAAATAGGTATTTTTAGCAACAGCGTTTATGATGCTGCGCTATTGCTGGAGGTAATGAGTGGTGCCGATGAGTTTGACAGTACTGCGATTGAAAATGGGCAATGGGCAATGGGCAATGAGCATGTGGATAAGAAATATAAAATTGTTTATTTTAAAGAAGCATTACATCATCCTTCTTTGGATAAAGAAATAAAAGAAAATATTTTGGCGCTGATTGATAAATTAAAATCGGAAGGCCATACCGTTAGAGCAATGGATTTTGATTTATTGGATTATGTGGTGCCGGCTTATTATGTTTTAACTACGGCGGAAGCCAGCAGTAACCTTAGCAGGTATGATGGTGTTCGGTTTGGCTACCGCAATAAGGATAGCGTAAAAGATTTAACAGACTTTTATAAGCACACCCGCAGTACAGGTTTTGGCAAAGAAGTGCAACGCAGAATAATGCTCGGCACTTTTGTATTAAGTGCCGGTTATTACGATGCATATTTTAGTAAAGCACAGCAGGTACGCAGGCTGTTAGCAGATAAAACCAAGGCCATATTTGCTGAGTATGATGCTGTTATATTACCTACCAGCCCGGGTACTGCTTTTACATTTGGTGAAAAAACTGATGACCCTATTGCAATGTATTTAGCAGATATCTATACGGTTTTTGCCAATTTAACAGGGTTGCCGGGTATATCTGTTCCGTTATTTAAGCATAGTAATACAATGCCTTTTGGCCTGCAGATTATGACGGCAAAAACAGATGAACTAACTTTGCTGCAATTGTCGGAGCATTTGATGCAACATTATAAAACATATCAGCATCTTAATAATTAATGAAAAATATTTTACTATTATTATTCACTGCATTTTTTCTTTTGCCCAAAGCAAAGGCTGGAAATGTATTGAGTAATAATTTACAGCAGCAACAATTGCCCTTAACAGATACAGCGGTTAAAATAGAAAAAATAGAAGAAGAAATTATAGATGAAGTTATAAAAACAAAAGCGCCACCTGCAAAAGATAAAGTGCAATACTTTAGCCAGGTTACCAAATATGGTTTTAAAAATTTATTTTCTAAATACAGTTATAATACTACGCTTTCCTATTCATCGCAGGTAAACCCCAGCGCTACGGTTTTTATACAGGATTATATGAAAGCACATGGTACTTATCTTACCAAAATGAAAGGCTGGGGCCAACCCTACTTTAATTTAATTGAAAGTATTTTAAACCAGTATGGTTTACCAAGAGAACTTAAATACATTGCTGTTATAGAATCTAATTTAAGTACCGCAGCAACAAGCCATGTAGGCGCCGGCGGCCCATGGCAGTTTATGCCTTACACTGCAAGAGATTATGGTTTAGTGGTTAATGGATATTACGATGAGAGAAGGGATTATTTTAAAAGCACCCACGCAGCATCGAGGTATTTACTTTCTTTATACAAACAATTTCATGATTGGCTTTTGGTGATGGCTGCTTACAATGGCGGACCTGGAAGAGTGTACAGCGCTATTAAAAAAAGTGGCAGCCGTAATTTTTGGAACCTTCAATATCATTTACCTGCCGAGTCCAGAACTTACGTTAAGCGGTTTATCGCCACACATTATATTATGGAAGGCAGTGGCGGTGTTACAACTGTCAGCAATCAAAATGGCAATTACGAAATGAATAGTAATGGGCCGGGTGCAAATCCGTTTGATACTAAACCCCAGCTTACACCAGAAGAGCTGGAAACTACTGCTACACAGGCTGTTTCAGGTAAATACAATTCTATAGTTATTGCTAAAAACCTGGCCATGGATATTTTGCTGTTCAACCGCTTTAACCCTGAGTTTGATTACATGATGACTAATAATGGCAATTACGATTTACGTTTACCGCAAGATAAAATGCAACTCTTCCAGGCCAATAAATATATTATCCTAAATGAGTGTGTGCAAATTTTATTAGGTGATAATAATATTTCTAATAATCAAACTTTTTACCCTGCGGTAAAAACAAAAAAAGAAAAGAAGAAAGGGAAATAATTATCATCTGTATCGTTCTAAAATAACTATACACCGGCTACAGTTTTTGCTTATCTGGCTACCTGCTTAACAATGTTATAATAAAACCGCTGCAGCAGCCGCATATTTGCAGTGATTATTTCTCCCTGTGCGGTTAAACCATCACGAAATTGAATTTGCTTTTTATAATTCGTATTTAAACCATAAGGTAAAATAACTTTAGCCAGATAACCACTGTCGGTACTGATATTGCTGATAAAATCAATTGTACCTTTTACACTCCCATACTCGGGAAAAGGATACGCAACAAATTTTAATAACACTTCCTGGCCTGTTTTTACTTTTCCAAAGTTTGTTTGCGGAATATAAATTTCGGCATAGTATTGCGAATTTTCAGGATTGATAAAACATATAATTTGATTGGCTTGCAATTGCTGGTTTTCCTGCAAAAAAGTGGCGAATGCAATTTTACCATCAACTGGTGCTGTTAGTAAATACTTTTTCTTCCACTCCTCTACCTGGCTTTTTAAAGTATTTAAAGATTGGGAGAAAATACTTTTTTGCTGTGCAATGGTATTTTCTAATTCCATTATCTCTTTATGTTTTTCGTTCTGCTGGCTTTCGTTACTGATGATAGCAGAATTTATTTGCGGCAGCGTCAATTTTTTATTGATGAGTTTGCTGCTTTCATTCCTGTAATCTAAGTCAGAAATTACTTTATCCTCTTTTAAAGATTGATTGGCATTAAATGTTTTTTGTGATAATTCCAGATCCTCCATGTTCAAACTTTTTTGCAGCAATAAATTATTGTGCAATTTTTGCATAAAATTTACATCTTTTAAAAGCATACTTTTTTTGCTTAAATAAAATCCGCCAGAAATGTAATTTCGAAAGTTTGTAAACGATTGCTTAAAAGTTTGAAAAGATTGCTGCAGCTCCCCCAAATTTTGGTAAGAAGAATTTTGATACTGCAACAACTTTGTTATACTACTTTTATCAATAAATATTTGTAAGCTGTCAATATTATTTGACAAACTGATGATCTCTTCGTGATTGGCTGTACTTTCTAAATAACCTAAAACATTTCCTTGTTTGGTTAATTCATTTTCTTTTGCAAAAAGTTTTATTAGTTTGCCCGATTGTTTTGTTATAACTGCTTTGGGGGCATTGATAGAGGTTAGTTTTGCTTTGGCGGGTACAACATCAGGGTATTGAATAAAATAAGTACCAAATACAATCAATAGCAACATTATAAAAAAAACAGTGACACCCCAACGGATTAAAAAGCCAGGCCTGCTAGAAATAATTTCATTTACTTCTATACTTCGTAATAACTGGTTACCAGAAACCTTAATTTCATTACCATTTACTTCGTAAGGCATAAATTAATTTTAATTTCCAAATTCCAATTGATTTTTTACCAACTCAAAATATTCCCCTTTTCGCATTGCTAATGCTTCATGTGTTCCGCTTTCGGTTATTTGCCCGTTGTGCAATACCACAATATTATCAGCATTTTTTACAGTGCTTAACCGATGTGCTACTACCACCACAGTTTTATTTTTAAAAAATATATTTAAGTTTTCCATTATCGCCTTTTCATTATTGGCATCTAAAGAATTAGTGGCTTCATCAAAAAATATAAATTCAGGATTTTTATATACCACTCTTGCAATTAATATGCGTTGCTTTTGTCCGGTACTAATGCCATTTCCTTCGGCACCAATTTTTGTGTTAAATCCCAATGGTAATGATTCTATAAAAGTTTGAATATTGGCTACTTTACAGGCGTGGAGTAATTTATTGTAATCGGGCCTTTCGTCGCTTACTGCAATATTTTTTGCAATGCTATCATTAAAAATATAGCCTTCCTGCATTACACTGCCGCATTGGCTGCGCCAGTATTTAGGGCTGATAGAGGAGAGAACAGCCCCTCCTATGCTCTCCGAAGGGGGGAGAAACGGAGAAGGTGATGTATGAGATTCAAGCGGAAATCTTCCACCAATTTTTATTTCTCCCTGATAATTTTCGTAAAATTTTAAAAGTAATTTTAGCAAAGTTGTTTTACCACTGCCGCTCATGCCAACAATGGCAGTTGTTTTTCCTTCGGGAATAAGGAGATTAATATTTTTTAAAACCGGTTCGTTACCTGCGCCTGCGTAAGTAAAAGAAAGATTATTTAAATGAATTGATTTATGCTCTGGCAATTGTTTAGTAAGTTCTTTATCCGCAGGCTCTTCTTCTTCCATTTGGTGAATTTCGTTCAGCCGTTCTAAACTTATTTTTGCATCCTGTGCCTGTTGGGTAAAACTTATAATTTGCTCCACCGGGCTGTTTAACTGCCCAATTATGTATTGCACCGCCAGCATTGCACCCAATGTTAACTGGCCTTCCAAAACAGACTTTGCAACAAAAAATGTAATGAGGATATTTTTGCCCTCGTTAATAAAAAAGGCGCCGGCCTGCTGATATTGGTTTAGCGATAAACTTTTAAAGCTTAGTTTAAATAAGCTTGCCTGTAAACCTTCCCACTCCCAGCGGCGTAAATGCTCCGCTCCGTTTAATTTAATTTCCTGCATACCATAAATCAATTGCATGGTGGCTGTATTTTCTTTGGAGGCAATGGCGAATTGCTTATAATTTAAACTGCGGCGGTAGCGGAGAAATATTTTTATCCATAAAAAATATAAAATGCTGCCTGCGCAAAAAATACCGAATACAATGGTATTGTACTGCAGCAAGACTATTGAAAAAATAACTAAGTTGAATAAAGAAAATAATGTGCTTAATGCCGAGCCAGTTAAAAAACTTTCAATGCGCTTATGATCACCAACACGCTGAATTATATCGCCGGTTTGTTTTGTATCAAAATAACTGAGCGGTAGTTTCATCAGCTTTATCAAAAAATCGGAAAGAATGGCAAGATTAATTTTTGTACTAATGAATAATAATATCCTGCTGCGGATAAAATCCACCACAGTACGACCAAAAAATAACATAAACTGTGCTGCCAATATTAAATAAATAAAGGGCAGGTTATGTTGGTTAATACCAGTATCTACAATGCTCTGCGTTAAAAAAGGAAAAATAAGCTGTAGTAAACTGCCCAGCAACAAACCAATAAACAATTGCACAATATATCTTTTTTGCTGTGCAAAATACCCCAGCAACATGCCCCAGCCGAGTTTGTTTTCTTTTTCGTTTAGTTGATTATGAAAAGCTGGAGTAGGTTCTAATAGCAAAGCCACACCATAGGGTATGCCATCTAAATTACTGCTTGCCCAATGTTGTATAAATTCTTCTTTGCTTAATTTAATTATTCCTTTACCGGGGTCGGCAATCGTTATCTTGTCTTCCCGAGGTAAGAGGGATCTGCCTTTTTTCACCAGCACCACAAAATGATTTTGCCCCCAATGTAAAATGCATGGCAAGGGTGCTTCTTTTGTTATTTGATTGTAAGTTAACTGTACCCCTTGGGTACGAAAACCAATACTTTCTGCTGCATTATTAATGCCCAATAAATTCACACCCTCCTTACCAATTTCTGTTTTATCTCTTAATCTTTGCAGGCTAATACTTTTGCCATAATACTTACATACCATGGCGAGGCAGGTGGGACCACAGTCTATGGAATCAAGTTGTTTTATAAATGGAAGGATTGGCAAGGAAGGAGGAGTCTTAATTTATTATTGTTTTGTTTCTTGTTCCATTCAATTAGGCGGGGGCCAAGTAGGTTATATTTTTATGGATTTCTCATATTTATTCTTTTTAAATTAATATATAAATCGCTTATAGATGAACTTTTGTTCACTATATTGCCTTTTTTATTTATTATAATGTATGCAGGTATAGCTGTGATATTGTATTGTGGTATTGTTGTTG
>NZ_JANPCM010000137.1:0-2502 GCF_031430955.1 Ferruginibacter sp. | reverse complement strand
CAATTTCTTGAAACCCTTTAGTGTGTCTTGCTCCCCCTGCCCGACTTGAACGGGCGACCCTCTGATTAACAGTCAGATGCTCTAACCAACTGAGCTAAGGAGGAGTGTTTTTATTTAAGCCCCGAAAAAATCGGGATCTTGTTTTTCTATTACTCCTGCGTCGAAATGAAAAACTACGACTAAGGAGGAATTTATACTTCCCTTTTAAGGGAGGGCAAAAGTAAGGCTTTTTAGCTTTTGGAAAAAAAATAAAGGCAACTATTTAAGTAAGCCAAAAAGGTTATTTTTTTCCAGGCCTACAAATATGCCCTCCAGTCGCATTTCTACAGGGAAAGTTTTTAAAAAATAGCCTTCGCCACTGGTATTGCGGCCATTATTGAGGCTGTACTTGTAGCGGTGTAAAGGGCAAACAATATTCCCGGTGGCATCTATATGTCCGCCAGCCATAATGCCCCCGGCGTGCGGACATTTTTGGGTGCAGGCAAATAATTTATTTTGATGGAGGGCAATACAAATGGTTTTATTACCGGCAGTTACTTCTGCTAGTCCGTTTGCAGAAAAATTAATTTCTTCAATGCTTGCTGCAATTTTATGCCAGGTGTATTTTTTGTTTACGTCCATTTTAATTTGCCCGCTGATTACGCAGATGCCGCAGAAAAAAATTATTTGTATTAATTTGCGTAATCAGCGAAATCTGTGGGACATTTTCTCAATAAAAAAATTCTGCTTTGTAAGGATAACGGATGCGGTAAGTATCTCTAACTGCATTTAAAATAGTTTGCCGCAACAAATCAATATTTGTTTTTTCAATGGCCGATACAAAAACACAATTGCCTTTTGTTTCAGTTTGCCAGCGTTGTTTTAAATCGTTGAGTATTTCTTTTTTTACATCGGCTTCCAGCCATTGGTCAAAGGCTTCAGCTTCGTACTTATCCATTTTATTAAAAATGGTGATGGTAGGTTTTTCTTCTATTTTTAATTCTGCCAAAGTTTTATTTACCACCGTTATTTGTTCTTCATACTGCGGATGAGAAATATCTACCACATGCAATAATACATCTGCTTCTCTTACTTCATCTAAGGTACTTTTAAAACTTTCCACCAAATGATGCGGCAGCTTTCTTATAAAACCAACTGTATCGCTTAATAAAAAAGGTGTTTGTTCAAACACTACTTTACGGGTAGTGGTATCTAATGTTGCAAATAATTTATTTTCGGCAAACACTTCGCTCTTGCTTAATAAATTCATTAAGGTAGATTTGCCTACGTTGGTATAACCTACCAATGCTACACGTATAAATTCTCCCCTGTCTTTTCGTTGAGTAAAAGATTGTTTGTCAATTTCGGCCAACCGTTTACGTAATAACCCTATTTTATCTTTTACAATACGCCTGTCGGTTTCAATTTCAGTTTCACCGGGGCCTCTTGTGCCTACACCGCCACCCTGGCGTTCCAAATGTTTCCACATACCTTTAAGGCGTGGTAATATATATTGGTATTGCGCCAGCTCTACCTGTGTTTTTGCCTGTGCGGTTTTTGCACGGCTGGCAAATATGTCTAAAATTAAATCGCTGCGGTCAATAGTTTTTACGTTCAGTTCTTTTTCTATATTCTGAATTTGTGAACCGGTTAGTTCATCATCAAAAATTACAATGTGGATATTACCTTTTAATAAAATAAATTGTTTTATCTCTTCTAATTTTCCTTTACCAACAAATGTTTTACTATCGGGATGAGGGAGTTTTTGTGTAAACCGTTTTATTGTTTGTGCGCCTGCCGTTTCTGCAAGAAAAGTAAGTTCGTCCAGGTATTCGTTAACCTGTATTTCTGTTTGTTCTTTATAAATAAGACCAACCAAAATGCAGTTTTCTTCTTTTGTAAAGAGTTGTTTTTTTTCTATCAATGTTATTTATTTTAGCTGCAAATTTTATAAATACAGTTAGCTGCCTGCGGCAGAAAATTTTTACCACAGAGGCACGGAGGCACAGAAAAATACAGTAAATACAAATCTTATTTTTGCTTTGTAAGGGCAAATTTACTTTCTGTGCTTCTGCGTCTCTGTGGCAATTATCTACAAAAGTAAAGCGTTCCGGCAGTACCGGAACGCTTTTTATTTTATCAATACAGTAAATTAATTTTTTAAAGCCGTGTTAGACGCTGCTGTCCATTTTTTCATTTCGGGGCAGCTTTTAAATTCATCATCCACCATTATAAAATACGTGGGTATTTTTTTAATAAACCAGGCGTCTAATGCGTCATTCTTTTTTTCTTCAAGAGCCCTTTGCGAAATACGGTTATAATCGTCTTTCAAATTTTCACGGTGCGGTTCTGTTTTAGTTTTTAAATATACTATGCGTACCCCTTTTTTACCAGTTTGGTCTGCATATTCTACAGGTTGAGAGTATTGGCCGATTTTTAAATCTTTCAGCATCACCACTATATCTTTATCCAGCTGATCAATAGTTAAAAAACTTCCATCCCTGCCCTGCAGCATACCTGCGG
>NZ_JANPCM010000136.1:0-3144 GCF_031430955.1 Ferruginibacter sp. | reverse complement strand
CAATAATTTATGCCGGTGATTAATTTTTTGGGATAAATGTTTTGGAGAAAACTCTAAATGAAAATCCATGCCACAAATTATTGCTGATGGGCAGTTGCTTTACCGAAAACATCGGCGATAAATTAGTAGCACATAAATTTTCTGTACTCCAAAATCCCAATGGTATTTTATTTAACCCTGTTAGTGTAAAACAGGCTGTTGAAAATTACATTGCTAATAAGGTTATTGATGAAAATGATTTATTTTATTTAAATGAATCGTGGCACAGCTGGCAACACCACAGCCGTTTTTCTGGCATTACAAAAGAAGATGCGATTAATAAAATAAACAGTTCTACCCGTACTGCTCTCGATTATTTAAACGAAACCGATTTTATAATTATCACTTTTGGCTCGGCATGGGTATATGAATTAACGGACAAAGCTGACAACAAAAAAATAAATACTGTTGCCGCCAATAATCATAAAGCACCGGCAGACTGGTTTAACAGAAGATTATTAACTAACCAAGAAGTTATTCATGAAATTGAAAGCATTGTTTCGCAACTGCAAAATTTTAATCAGCACATAAAAATAATTTTTACCATCAGCCCCGTAAGGCACTTACGGGAAGGTTTTGTAGAAAACAACCGCAGCAAAGCGGCTTTAATAAATGGAGTGCATCTTGCAACAGAAACATTCAGCAATGTATTTTATTTTCCTGCGTACGAATTAGTAATTGATGATTTAAGAGATTACCGCTTTTATGCAGAAGATATGGTGCATCCTAATTATGCCGCCACCAATTATGTGTGGCAAAAATTTATGGCCACTTGTATTGATGAACCAGCGCAGCAGTTGATGCAGGAAATAAATGAGATCAATGCGGCAATAAATCATAAACCTTTTAATCCTTCTTCAGCGGCTCACAAAGATTTTAAATTAAAATACCGGAATATTATTCAAACCATGCAGCAAAAGCATCCTTACCTGAATCTAACAGAGCAACTATACTATTTTGCTTCATGAAAAAATATTTTCTTTTATTGCTTGTCTTATCCTTCTTTAAATTAAATGCTCAGCAAATAAAAGGTAAATCAACTCAGCAACGATTTACAGCAACGGAAAAATATTTTTCTTTTAATCCTCTTGCCCTTGCAGAGTTGCAAGTAGCTATTGGTGCCGGTTTTGGTAATCGCTTTAGCGAACGAAGTGAATATTTTACTGAGCTTTCTTATATTGCTAAACATCCATTTTATGACATGCCAGAAAAGAGTTTGCATGGTTTTCGTTTTCTTGCTCAGTACCGGTATCATTTTTTACAACGATGGCGGCCGTTAATTAATTTAGGAAATTTTACTAAGGCAAGCAGAGAAAGAAATGCAAGGCATAATCCTTTTATTGGCGTTGAATTCAGACTAAAGCCTTTTAATTTTACTGATAAAAGAACTTTTTTTAAGTCATCGCCACCAGATACGCTTAATAGTTTTTTGTATAAGGCCAATGCAGTTTCTATTGGCGGAGCTATTTTGTTTGGAGAAACGTATAATATTTCATCCAATGGCAAATGGAAACTTGAAGTAACAGCAGGCATTGGAGGTAAAGTAAAAATAATAAAATATAAAAATCTACCTGTTGGATATACCCCACTTTTTATACGAGGTGGCTTTGGTTTAAAACCGCCTGCAATTGATGACGCCGTCGGAATGCCATATTTTCCCTTCTCCATAAGGTTAAAATATATGATAGATTAAATGTGGGAAAAAGATTTTTGTTATACTAAAATCTAAAATCCGAAATCATTAATGTATCCTGTCGCCCCTCACTTCCGCACTTTCCATCACAGCCTTTTCAAATTGCAACCATTCATTCCAGCGTTTTCTTACTTTTTGTTTAGGTAAATATAATTCGGCAAGGTTTATAAATAAAGTATAATGCCCGGCTTCACTCTCCATAAATTTTCTGTAAAAACTACGCATATACTCATCGTCTAAGCCTTCACTTAATCTTTTAAAACGTTCGCAACTTCTTGCTTCAATCAATGCCATAGTTAAAAGCCGGTCTAACAAACGGTCTTCCACACTGCCATCTTTTTTTTGAAATGATAAAAGTTTATTTACATATTCATCTTTGCGCTGTTTGCACAAATGCAATTTTCTTTTTTTAAGTTCTGCCAGTACCATTCTAAAATGTCCCCATTCTTCGGTAACAATCGGCGACAATTCTTCTACCATTTCTACCCTGTCGGGGTAGCGCTGTATTAAAGAAATGCAGGTAGTGGCAGCTTTTTGTTCGCAGTAAGCATGGTCAGTTAAAATTTCTTCTAATTCAATTTCGGCAAGGTTAACCCAGCGTGGATCAGTAGGCAATTGTAAACCTAAAATATTTTTTACATCGGTAGATAGTTGTTCCATTGACACAAAAATAAAACAGCCAGCTTAAATACACCAAACTGTTTTAAGCATTTATAAAAATTAGAGGCCAAATCGTTAAAACTGGGCCATTCATCGAAATAATACTGCTTTTGAACGAATAGAAATAAAAAAAGAGCAAACGCAGTGCATCTTTGTGTTGTAATTAACCAGTTAAGTATTTAAAGATCCAGATATCCAACAGAAGAATTAAACCAAAGAAAACAAAACATAAATAACCAAGAAAACAAAAACATTTTTAATCAACCAAGCCAAACCCAATTCCTAAGAAACCCAACCAATCCAAAAATTCAGCAAAACCACCTCATTTAAAAATTAAACCCAAGATTGAATGAATTAAGTTTTTACAAGTTTTAAAGTTCAAAAAAAATGTCCCACTTAGCCGGGACATTTTTTATTTATTGATTGAAATTATTATTGCTTTGTAACTGAAAACATTCCTGCGCCAATTGTGCTGCTGCCAACACCAATTGTACCATCCAAAGTATTTACACTTGCAGAATATTTTGCCGCTAAAGAATAAGTACCGGTGTAAGTGGCCCCCGGCATATAGGTAAAGTTTGCCTTTACACTGTCGCCAACCAGGCTCCAGTTTCCATTGGCAACATCCGGGGTGGTAGCGTTAAATTCATTAATAACAACACTGCCACCACTTTTAAAGTTTATAGAAAAATAATGAGATGGCCCACCCACACCGCTTCGGTTACCTACCCAATTGCCTTCGGGTGTATTGG
>NZ_JANPCM010000135.1:0-3885 GCF_031430955.1 Ferruginibacter sp. | reverse complement strand
AAGCGACCGTGCTGTGGACAGTGATCATGCTGCAATACCAACTTTGCTGGCAACATCAGCAGTGCATCATCATTTAATTCGTAAAGGTTTGCGTGGGCAGGTAGGTATTGTAATAGAAGCCGGCGATGTTTGGGAAGTGCATCACTTTGCATGTTTAATTGGTTTTGGTGCAACTGCTATCAATCCATATTTAGCAATGGCCAGCATCCGCAACATGAAAAATAATGGCACACTGCAAACAGATTTAGAATGGAATGACCTGCGTAAAAATTATATCAAAGCAGTGTGTGATGGTTTGCTGAAAGTGTTTTCTAAAATGGGCATCTCCACTTTACAATCTTACCAGGGTGCACAAATTTTTGAAATATTAGGATTGAATAAAGAAGTGGTAGATAAATATTTTACCGGTGCCATCAGCCGTATTGAGGGTGTGAATTTAGATGGCATTGCAAAAGAAGCATTAGCCAAACATTATGTAGCATTCAGTCAAAAAAATATTCCGGTGGATAGATTGCCCGTTGGCGGTATTTACCAATGGAAACGCAAAGGTGAATTTCATTTGTTTAATCCTACAACCATTCATTTATTGCAGTACTCTACAAAAATGAATGATTATGCAACGTTTAAAAAATACAGCAAGCATGTAAACGACCAGAGTGAAAAAGCGGCTACGCTGCGTAGTTTGTTCCAATTTAAAAAGAACAGGCCTTCCATTTCAATTGACGAAGTAGAACCGGCACAAAATATTTATAAGCGCTTTGCAACAGGCGCCATGAGTTTTGGTTCTATCAGTTGGGAAGCACATACTACATTGGCAGTTGCCATGAATCGTTTGGGCGGTAAAAGTAATACCGGCGAAGGTGGCGAAGATGACAGGCGCTATGATAAATTACCCAATGGCGACAGCATGCGTTCTGCAATTAAGCAGGTGGCATCTGCAAGATTTGGTGTTACCAGTTTGTATTTAACCGAGGCAGATGAATTACAAATTAAAATGGCACAGGGTGCCAAGCCTGGCGAAGGTGGACAGTTGCCCGGCCATAAAGTAGATGAGTGGATTGGTAAAGTGCGCCATGCAACACCCGGTGTAGGATTAATTTCTCCACCGCCGCACCATGATATTTATTCTATTGAAGATTTAGCGCAATTAATTTTTGATTTAAAAAATGCCAACCGTGCCGCAAGAATAAATGTAAAATTAGTAAGCAAAGCCGGTGTGGGTACTATTGCTGCAGGTGTTGCAAAAGCAAAAGCGGATGTTGTTTTAATTTCCGGTCATGATGGTGGCACAGGTGCATCACCCATAAGTTCTATCAAACACGCCGGCTTACCGTGGGAGTTAGGTTTGGCAGAATCGCATCAAACTTTAGTAAAAAATAAATTACGCAGCCGTGTGGTTTTGCAGGCCGATGGGCAAATGAAAACTGGCCGTGATATTGCGATTGCAACTTTGTTGGGTGCCGAAGAATGGGGCGTTGCCACTGCAGCGTTAGTGGTAGAAGGTTGTATCATGATGCGTAAGTGTCATTTAAATACATGCCCTGTTGGTGTGGCCACACAAGACCCTGAATTAAGAAAACGTTTTACCGGCAATGCAGATCATGTGGTTAATTTCTTTATGTTTTTAACGGAAGAGTTAAGAGAAATTATGGCAGAGCTTGGATTTAGAACCATTAACGAAATGGTGGGCCAGGCAGAGTGTTTGGAGCAAAGAGAAAATGTTGCACACTGGAAATACAATAACCTTGATCTCTCTGCAATATTATATAAAGAACCTGCATCTGCATACACCGGTTTATATAATATGGAAGAGCAGGATCATGAATTAAAAGAAGTATTAGACTGGAAATTATTAGAAGCTGCAATTCCTGCTTTGGCAGAACAACAAAAAATTAGTGCTTCTTTCAATATAAAAAATATCGACAGAACTACAGGAACAATTTTAAGTAACGAAATAACAAAATTGTACAAGGCTAATGGTTTGCCTGATGAAACAATCCATTTTAAATTTACCGGCACAGCAGGACAAAGTTTTGGCGCCTTTAATACCAAAGGCGTAACATTAGAACTGGAAGGCGATGCCAATGATTATTTTGGTAAAGGATTAAGCGGTGCCAAATTAATTGTGTATCCATCAAAAGATGCTGGCTTTGTACCTGAAGAAAATAGTATTATTGGTAACGTGGCTTTTTATGGCGCTACCGATGGCGAATCTTTTATCAGAGGAAAAGCCGGCGAACGTTTTGGTGTACGCAACAGCGGTGCAAACGTAGTGGTAGAAGGCGTTGGCGACCACGGCTGCGAATACATGACGGGTGGCAATGTAATTATTTTGGGTGCAACCGGACGCAATTTTGCAGCAGGCATGAGCGGAGGCATTGCATATATATATGATGTGCAGCACCAGTTTGCAAAATCCTGTAATAAAGAAATGGTGGATATTGATCCTGTTGCAGAAGAGGATATTTCTTTTTTACAATCCATGATTCAAAAGCATTTTGACAATACAAAAAGTACCGTTGCAAAATTTGTACTGAATGATTTTGAAAATCAGTTGAAAAATTTTGTAAAAGTTTTTCCTAAAGATTATAAAAAAGCTTTGGCAGGAAAAAAGATAAAAGCAAAGGTCAGTAAATTATTTTTTTTTGGGGACGGGCATAGAAGCTTTGCTCATCATTGTTGCGTCGCACTCTTGTGCGGCATACCAATGTGGAACTTTTACCGAAGCGGAGATTAAAGCGAATTTCACCTCACCTATCCTCTCCTTTAGGAGAGGGAAATGGAGGAGATTGTTGCGAAGAATGAAACGAAGATGATAATTTATAACAGCTCCGTAGGAGCTTAAGATGGGTAGAAAAGATAGTATATGTTTTTCATCGTCCCGTAGGGACGGAAGGTGCTTTTGCAAAATTAAGTTAGGGTGGGTCACTCCTTAAAGAGTGGCTCACCCAGCAAAAATAAAAGAAGCTGCTACTGCCGCAAACCGGTTTTGCTTTTGTAAAACATAATTAAAGTTCAATAAAGTTATGTTGTACAAGAGTGCGACGCCACCGAAGCTTAATAGAAATAATAAAGCTTGGCCCAAAAGAATAAATTTTTTTATAAAAGCTATCAATAAAAAAAATACAAACTCCGAATAACTCCCCTTTAGGGGATGGGGGCAATAAAAAAACACAATCAAATGGGCAAACCAACAGGTTTCTTAGAATTTACAAGAGAACTTCCAGCTAAAAGAAAAGTGGAAGAAAGGCTGAATGATTACAATGAATTTATTCAACGCTACACCGATCAAAAGTTGAATGAACAATCGGGCCGTTGTATGAACTGTGGTGTACCGTTTTGTCATAACGGTTGCCCGCTGGGCAATATCATTCCTGAATTTAATGATGCCGTGTACCGCAAAGAATGGAAAGAAGCGTACGACATTTTATCATCTACCAATAATTTTCCGGAGTTTACCGGAAGAATTTGTCCGGCGCCATGTGAGACGGCCTGTGTGTTGGGTATTAATCAACCAGCCATAACTATCGAAGAAATAGAAAAGCATATTATTGAAATTGCTTTTGATAAAGGTTTTGTGCAACCCAAAAAACCAATTCTTCGCACAGGTAAAAAAATTGCAGTGGTAGGCAGCGGCCCGGCAGGCCTGGCAGCAGCGGCACAATTGAATTATGCCGGTCATAATGTAATGGTGTTGGAAAGAGATGATTTACACGGAGGTCTATTGCGTTATGGCATACACGATTTTAAATTAGAAAAATGGGTGATAGACAGAAGGATAAAATTAATGGAAGAAGAAGGCGTGGTGTTCCGATGCAACGCTAATGTAGGAGTGGACGTAAGCATTAATGATTTGCTGAGAGAATTTAATGCCGTTGTTTTATC
>NZ_JANPCM010000134.1:0-1641 GCF_031430955.1 Ferruginibacter sp. | reverse complement strand
CTGTTTTTTTTCGGCTGCAAGATATTCAAATAATCGCAGCACTTATAAATATAACTTAATCATTACTGTGAAATATATTGTAACTTTAATTATCCCCCCAGCCAGCTGTATAATTTTAAACCTAAACTAAAAATTATGACTAAGCTAACCTACACATTGCGATTTACTTTTTTCTCTGCAATTTTTATTTTCTTTATTCAAAATGTAACTGCACAAACCGGTACCATAAGTGGTTATGTAAAAGATGCTAATGGTCAACCATTATCAGGGGCATCAATACAAGTGCAGAGCAGTAAAAAAACAACTATTGCAGATAATAATGGCATGTATTCATTAACTGCCAATGCTGGTAAACAAAGCATCATAGTTTCTTATGCCGGTTTTGTGGCTCAAAGTTTTAACGTTACAGTTACTGAAAATGCTACCACAAAGCAGGATGTTGCATTAAACCCATCAGGTGAATTATTTAATGTAACTGTAATTGGTTCCCGTAATGCATCCCGTACACGGGTAGAAACGCCTGTACCCGTTGATGTAATTCCGGTGGCGCAGGTTATTAATGATTTAGGCCAGGTGGACCTGAACCAAATTTTAAATTTTATTGCTCCTTCTTTTCAATCGGCAAGGCAAACTATTTCAGACGGTACTGACCATGTGGATCCTGCCCAGTTAAGAGGATTAGGAACCGACCAGGTTTTGGTGCTGATAAACGGAAAACGCCGCCATCAATCGGCATTGGTAAATGTAAACGGTACTGTTAACCGTGGCGCAGTAGGCACTGATATGAGCGCCATCCCTGCAACTGCCATTGAAAGAATTGAAATTTTACGTGATGGAGCTGCAGCACAATATGGCTCCGATGCCATAGCGGGCATCATTAATATTGTATTAAAAAAGAAAACTGGTTTACTGGATGCAAGTGTGAGTTATGGACAGTACATGACCAATTACGATAAAAACTTTGCGCTGTACAAACTTACCGGCAAAACTGATGACCCCAGTGTAAAAGTAAATGATGGCGGAAATTTTCAGGCATCGCTGGGTTATGGATTTAATATTGCAAAAGGGTTTCTTAATGTAACTGGGGAATATATAAAAAGAGAAGCCACGAACAGAACAGGCACTTATACCGGTGCGGTATACCCCAATGTAAATAATGTTAACCGTGACGATTCTATTATGCAGGCAAGAGGTTTAACAAGAGATTTTTTTGACATGCGGATTGGTAATTCTAAAATGAATAGTGGAGCTGTATTTTATAACTTTGGTTACCCGGTTTCTGCAAATACAGAATTGTATGTATTTGGAGGTTACAGTAAAAAAAGCGGCACCGGTGCAGGATTTTACCGTTACCCCAGCGGCATACCGGGCAATGCAAGAATTTATGCCAATAATGTTTTTGCAATTTATCCTAATGGGTTTTTACCCCTTATAAATTCTGATATCAGCGATTTTTCTACCGCTGTTGGGCTACGCACAAAGTTTAACGAATGGAATTTTGATATCAGCAATACTTTTGGTAGAAACAAATTTGATTTTAATATTGAAAACTCTGCCAACTACACTCAGTTTTTTATACCGGGCAACAGGCAAACCAGTTTTGATGCCGGAGGTTTAAAATTTTGGCAAAATACAGTTAAT
>NZ_JANPCM010000133.1:0-13820 GCF_031430955.1 Ferruginibacter sp. | reverse complement strand
AAACCACCTCCCCTTCAATATCATAATCGTAAGCCTTTGTTATTTTTACATTCACAAAATCGCCGATGATCAATTTCTTTTTACTTTCAATAATTACTTAATTATCTACTTCTACACTATCAAATTCTGTACGGCCCAAATAACGGCCGGCTTCTTTTTTATCAACCAGTACTTTAAATGTTTTACCAACCTTTTCCTGATTTTTTTCAAGGCTTATCTCCTGCTGCACTTCCATTATTTCCTGGGCACGTTCTTCTTTTTCTTCTGCAGATATATTATCAACCAAATTGTGAGCGCTTGTACCTTCTTCGTGGCTGTATGTAAAAATACCTACACGGTCGAAACGCATTTTTTGTAAAAACATTTTTAACTCTTCCACATCATCTCTTGTTTCGCCGGGGAAGCCAGCAATTAATGTAGTGCGTAAACAAATATTGGGCATGCGGTTGCGTATCTCACCAATCAAATCTTCCATTTCTTCACGGGTTATCTGGCGCTTCATCAAATTCAGCATGTTGTTGGCTGCATGTTGCAAAGGCATATCTAAGTAATTACAAATGTTATCCCTTTCTTTTATGGCATCAATAATTTCAAGTGGAAATTTTGATGGATAAGCATAATGCAAACGGATCCATTCCAAACCTTTTACATCAGCAAGTGCATTCAATAATTTAGGCAGCTCTCTTTTTTTATAAATATCCAAACCGTAATAAGTTAATTCCTGTGCAATAAGCATAACTTCTTTTACACCACGGTCAATTAAACGTTTAGCTTCATCTACCAGCGATTCAATTGTTCTGCTCACATGCTGCCCACGCATTAATGGTATTGCACAAAATGAACAGGTACGGTTGCACCCTTCACTTATTTTCATGTACGCATAATGCTGCGGTGTGTACAGCAGGCGTTCGCCCATTAAATCTGTTTTATAATCGGCATTAAATTGTTTCAGCATGCCCTGCAATTCCATTGTACCAAAATAGGCATCTACTTCAGGTATTTCTTCTTCTAAATTATTTTTGTAGCGTTCGCTTAAGCACCCGGTAACATATACTTTATCCAGTTTTCCACGGCGTTTTAATTCTACCTGTTGCAGAATGGTATTTATGCTTTCTTCTTTTGCTTTTTCAATAAAGCCGCAGGTATTTACTACAACAATGTTGTGATCTTTTTTGGCGTTCTCATGCACCACATCAATATCATTGGCAATCAGTTGTCCGCTCAGCACTTCACTATCCACCATATTCTTACTGCAACCCAGCGTAATGATGTTTACTTTATCTTTTTTAATTGATTTTGTCTTCATAATAATTGGCGGCAAAGTTAAGCCTTTAGCTATGCAGTTATTAAAGCTATTTTTAAAACCAAACAGGGTTTTTATAATGGCCTTTAAAAAGGCTTTAGTTCTTCATCATTTTTCAATGTGGATAATTATTTACCAAATAAAGCTATATATTTATTGTTTATCAATAAATATATAGCTTTATTTGCTTTTCAATTTTAAAAACGAGCAACATGAGTACTAAAACAAAAACAGAAACTATCCTGGTGGTGATGAATGTACTGGCCTGGATCACATTTATAGGCCTGATGATTGAAGCAGGCGCTATACTTGTTACCTATGGGATAGGTTTGGCAAATCCTAAGATGGTAGCCAAACTGTACAAAGGGATGGATTGGGATAACCTGAGGCAATATGATGTTTGGTATTATACAGGAATCATTACATTAAAAGCTGCAATACTGATCTTAGAGGCTTACACGGCATACATGGTTATTAAAGTGCTTACTACTATCAAAATGACAAACCCCTTTACTATGCAAGTGGCTAAAAAGCTGGAAAATATTGCCTACACACTCATGCTGGTGTGGGTAGCAGTATTGATCTATAATGGTCAGTTGAAATGGCTTTCAAAAGATGTGGCTGATCTGGAAGGTAAAATGCTTTCCAGAGAGTTGATAATTTATGCAGGGCTGGTTTTTGTTATCTCTCAAATTTTTAAAAAAGGCGTGGAAATTCAAACCGAAAACGAATTAACTGTATAACCATGCCGATAATAGTAAACCTGGATGTAATGATGGCCAAAAGAAAGATGTCGCTGAATGAACTTTCGGAAAAAGTAGATCTGACACTCTCTAATCTTTCCATATTAAAAACCGGTAAAGCAAAAGCCATTCGTTTTACCACGCTGGAAGCCATCTGCAAAGTTTTAAACTGCCAGCCCGGCGATATTCTGGAATTTATTGAGTGATTTTAAAAATGACGCATTAATATTTTTGAATCATCATTTTAAAATATTGCTCTTCGCCATACGTCATCATGTGTAATTCAATTGAAGTATCTACCATTCATCCTTAAAAAAACCCTATTCGTGAATTAGGACATTTGCATTACAATTCACCTTGACTAATTTGCGGCGGAAATTGAAAAACAACTCTTAAAGTATAAACATGAAACAAAAACAACTGCTGATAGTAGCCTTCAGCTTATTTACAACATTGGCCAGTTTTGCACAAAACTTTTCTACAATTACAGGCCAAATTAAAGACAATAACGGAAATGGTGTTGCAGCAGCCACAGTAATGCTGCACCATGCTAAAGATTCCGCATTAGCAAAAACTGCAGTTAGCAGCAGCACCGGTAATTATGAATTACTCGCCATAAAGCCCGGTAATTATTTTATCAGTACCACCGTTGCTGGTATGGTAAAAGCGACTTCGGCAATTATTGAAGTTAAAGAAAATGAAAATGCAACAGTTGCAGCAATTATTGTAACACCTGCTACAAAAAATTTGCAGGGCGTAACGGTTACCAGCCAAAAACCAATGATAGAAGTAAGGGCTGATAAAACCATTTTAAATGTAGAAGGTACTATTAACGCTGTTGGTAATGATGCGTTGGAATTATTACGCAGAAGCCCTGGTGTAATGGTTGATAAAGATGATAACCTTAGCCTTGCAGGAAAAAATGGTGTGCAGGTTTTTATAGATGGTAAACCCTCGCCGCTTTCGGGCAGCGATTTAGCTAACTATTTAAAAAGTTTACAATCTGCACAAATTGAAGCAATAGAAATTATTACCAACCCATCTGCAAAATACGAGGCGGCAGGTAATGCCGGTATTATCAATATCAAACTGAAAAAAAATAAATCGTATGGTACCAATGGTTCGGTAAGTGCAGGATATGTACAGGGCACTTATGCAAAATATAATGGCGGGCTTAATATTAATAACCGTAATAAATATATAAATGCATTTGGTAATTACAATTATAATAATGGTGATAACCTGATGACTTTTAATTCCCGTAAAGAACAGCTGGATACATTATTTACCCAGAGCAACAGGATAATTTTTAAAAATAACACCCATAGTTTTAAAGGTGGGCTGGATTATTTTATAAATGCAAAAAGTACCATTGGTGCAATTGTTAGTGGCAACATTGCCAGTAACGACATTACCACTGCAGGCCCCATGTATTTTACTTATATACCTACCGGCCAGCTTAACCGTATTCTTAAAGCTACCAACACCAATGAAATGACGAGGAATAATGTGAATACAAACATTAATTACCGCTATGCCGTTGCCAATGGTAAAGAATTAAATATTGATGCTGACTATGGTTATTTTAAAATAAGGTCCGACCAATACCAACCCAACTTTTATTACCAGCCTGATGGTGTAACAGAGATAAGCAGGATCATTTACAATATGCTTTCGCCAACTGATATTGATCTTTTTAGTTTTAAAACTGATTATGAACAAAATTATAAAGGTGGCAGGTTAGGCATTGGCGGCAAAATTGGAATTGTGAGTACCGATAATGATTTTAAACGTTACGATGTATTTACATCGGGCAAAATAATGGATACTGCAAAAAGTAACCGCTTTAAGTACAAAGAAAATATTAATGCGCTGTATGCAAATTATAACAAGCAATTGAAAAAGGGTAAGATGATTCAGTTTGGTTTAAGAGCTGAGCAAACATATGCAAGAGGTAACTCTACCGGTTTGCAAAAAAGCGGCAATAATTATGTGGTATTTGATTCTTCTTTTAAAAGAGATTATATTGATTTCTTCCCCAGTGCTGCCATTACTTTTAACAAAAACCCAATGAAGCAATGGACAATTTCGTACAGCCGCCGCATTGACCGGCCTGCATACCAGGATCTAAATCCGTTTGAATTTAAATTGAATGAATATACATTTATGAAAGGCAATACTTTGCTGAGGCCTCAATACACTAATAGTTTTGGTGTAACGCATATTTATAAATACAAATTAACAACAGCATTAAACTACAGCCATGTAAAAGATATTTTTGCACAGGTGCCCGATACGGTAGATAAAACAAAAGGTTTTCTTACAAAGAAAAATTTAGCTACGCAGGATATTGCAAGTATCAATATCAGCTATCCTTTTCAACATAAATGGTATAGTTTTTTTGCAACCACCAATGCCAATTATTCAAAGTACCAGGCCGATTTTGGCGGGGGCAACAGAAAAGTAGATCAGTCAGTTTTTGCATTTACATTTTACATGCAAAACAGTTTTAAGCTGGGTAAAGGGTTTACAGGTGAAATAAGTACTTTGTATATTTCGCCATCAATATGGCAGGGCTTTTTTAAATCGGCGGCAATGGGCACTGTAGATGCTGGTTTATCAAAAACAGTTTTTAAAAATAAGGGCACCATAAAAGCAGCTGTAAGCGATATTTTTCAAACTATGAAGTGGAGTGGCACCAGTAATTTTGCCGGTGTAGTAAGCACTGTTAACGGCCGTGGTGAAATGCCCCTGTTTAAATTAAACTTTAACTACCGCTTTGGTAACAGCCAGGTTAAGGCTGCCCGCCAGCGTAAGTCTGCAGTAGAAGATGAAAATAAACGTACACAAAGCAGTAGTGGTGGAATGAGTGGAAATTAAACTTTTAATGTAATTATAAAGCCACTTCTTTTTAAGGAAGTGGCTTTATTTATTTTACTCTTAAAAAAAATTATACCGCTTTTAAATTTAATAACGAACTGTGTACCCAGCCAATTATTTTTATACTGCTGCCATCTGCTTTTACCACATCTTTTTTATCGTTTACCAAATACACTTTATTCCACAATCCTGCTGTTTCAATTAAGCCTACTTCAAAACCTTTGTTCAAAGTTTTTATTTTGGGTGCGCTGGTTGAAGGCTCGGCCCTAAAGTTTGTACCATCTTCATTTACTAAATATATTTTACCCACATTATCAACCTGCCCTGTTACATTTTGTTTAAAATCATCCCACGGAAATGCCGG
Organism: Ferruginibacter sp.; assembly: GCF_031430955.1. Lineage (GTDB taxonomy): Bacteria > Bacteroidota > Bacteroidia > Chitinophagales > Chitinophagaceae > Ferruginibacter. The sequence continues at coordinate 8,530 of NZ_JANPCM010000133.1, read as the reverse complement.
GCCCGGATCGGGTTTACGTGCCGGAGAAATATCATCATGACCAACAGCCCTCAATAACTGGTATTCGTTTATAATAGCCTTGCTCATTTTATACAAAGCGTCTAATTGGGCCTGTGGAAATTTAAACCAATGCTGGTTATCCACTCCTGTCCAAAATTTATGTTTGTGTTTTGTTTTAATGATTTTAGTTGATGCTGATGGCGGATACGTTTTATATACAGGCCGCTTCGTTCCTTTCTCCTGCCCTATTTTTCTTCGATAGCTTCCATCACTCATTTTTTCGAGGTAACCGGCGTTTACAATTTCTATTCCTATTGAGTGATTGTTAAATCCAATTACACCATCCCAACTGCTGTAGCCGGCATGATTGGCTTTTCGGTTAAATGGAACTAATTGTGTGATGGTTCCATCAATATCTACAACAATGTGTGCGGCTATCCTGTCGGGGTTGCTGCTGGTATTTTTAAACCAGCTTATTGCACTGTCGGCAGTATCACCAGCGGTATAATGAATTACTAAAAAATCCGGATCAATAATATAGCCCACATTTTGTGTGGGGTTTTTAATAATTTTTTCTGAGTTGTTTTCGGCAATCAGCCAGTGGCGGTCTATTTTCATGATGAAAGTTTTAAACAGTTAAAATTTTATTTTATAATCGGACGAAGTTTGTTTACAAAATCATTCATGTAATGGCTTCGGTTGGAATTGTGTATCGGCACATTATCCTTTGAAAAAGAAACCAAATCAATGTATGAAAAACGTTTTGCTTTTTGTGCCTCATTATAATCATTGCCTTCTGGTTTAAAAAATTGCAATTGATTCAACTCTTTTTCATCGTTAAAATTGCATGGTGCAAAATAAACTGGTACTATCAACATGTCGTTTTCGTTCTTCAAACGTGCTGCTGCAGCCCCAAATTCTTTTTCCTGAATATATTTACTGTTCATAAACTCCTGACTAACTAACAATATCATGATATTGCACCCTGCTACTTTATCCTGTAAAAAATCATCCCACTGTATCCCAAGTGGAATTTGAAAATCATCAAAAATTTCAAAATCAATATTGGGTAATTTTAAATAACTTTTTAAATCGGTACTGAATATTTTTACGTATTCTGTTTGTGCATGGGAGTAGGAAATAAATACTTTCTTTTTTTTATTGTTTTCCTTTGTATATAATTCCCTCATCTTTTCATTACTGTCCCAGCGCCTGTATTTTTCAAAAACAGGATGCGATATCCCAATACTTTCCAGTACGGGTTGAATAGCTACTTTATCATCTAACTTATTGCAATACACTTCGGTTTTATTTTCCTTTAGTTTTTCCAGCAAATCCTGCTCAGTGTAAAGTTGTGGTGTACTTAATGTTTTACATTTATTGCAGGTACATGGAATTTTCATTTCCGATTTAAGGCCCATGTAAGAGTTGTTAATGTTTTTTAATTCCTGAATAATTATGCCCATAAAGCGGTTGGCATAATTACCTTTTACATCAATAGTAATTTTTCTGTTGTAAGTATTTTCCACAATCATTGCCATCGTCCCTGCATCCTCTGCATAATGCAATACAACACCATAAGCCCATACATGATCTAATTCATCCTGTATATGCTGGTGCAAATCGGCAGTAAGCTGGTTGGCAATACCTTTGGGCATAAAAACATATTCAAATGTTACGGTTGTGCAAGCAGTGTTATCCCAGTCTTTTGCTATGGCCGGCGGATTGGCTTCCATTAATGCCGGCACTATGTATTCGTTTTTGTACCGGCGCTGAAAACAAATTTTAAACACTTTCAACAAACTCGTTAACTCATCTTTTGAAAACTTGTAAGATGCATCGTTCCATAACCTGTCTAAATCAGTGGTATCAAATTTACCTTTGTTATCCTGTATTTTTTTATCATCAATAATTTTGTAAATAGCAGTGATTGCCCACATGGGGTTTAGTATCATCATATTTCGCAGGTAGTCTTTATCATGATACCATAGTACAATGCCTAAATTATGCAAGTACCTGCCTATAAGTTTGCGATGCTCTTCACCATTTACGCCATTACCGTCACAAATTTCTTCGTAACGTTTCATGTCGATGAAATTTTTATTGCTTTTTGCTTCGGACAACAAGGCTTCCCTTACATCGAGCCAGCACCTGAAAATAGGTTTACGTATATGAGGGAGGTTTTCTAACTGCTGTTCTATTATGGTCCTTAAATTTTGCAGGCAACTGTCCTGCTCAGGATTTAAAAGGTTTACTTCGAGTATTTGATTATTTACAATTTTTTTAAATTCACTTACATAACTGGCAATGTCGATATTAGCTCCACGGTCGCCGTGCATTAAATTCATTACTATTAAAATGGGGCTGTCTTTACCACCAAACAAATCAATATTTTGAAACCAGTACATAAAATTTTTATCCCTTTCATTTCTTGACTCTGTCATTAAGATATAAAGAGAATTTTCCGTCATAAAAAAACGGTGCAGTGCGTATTGAATATTTTGTCCACCAAAATCCCAAATATGTGCTTTATAAGTATCCAGGTTTTTAAGTTGAAAACTATAATCGTCAATATCTATTCCTCTTGTTCTTTCGTCATCCTTTGGCAAAGTTGCAGCAGGATTTATTAATTTAACCCTTAAGGAAGTCTTACCCACTTTACCTTCTCCTACTAAAATAAGTTTGGCTTCGTTTAAAAAAATTTCATCCAGGGCATGACTTTTATTTTGCTGAAGCTTATAAAATTCTATGATGGCTTCGTTGCCCTGCTCAATGATTTCTTTGGAAATATCTAATTCGTTATTATCTTTTATAAAAATCCCATCGCCGGTATCTTCAAAACCATAAACCAATTTTACCGGTATGCCTTTTTTTATAATAGTCATTAAAGGTTTAAGTGAAGTAATACCCGTATTAGATAATATCAACCTTTTTAAATCAGGAAGATTTTCTATTACATCAATACTATTCAATGGGTTCTGGCTCAGATATAATTCTTTGAGTTTAGTAAGCTCACTAAGAACAGAGATATCGGTAATCTTATTATTACTTAATCCTAAATAATCTAATTCAGTATTATGCTTTAATTCTATTATTGGGAGTTCTATTACATTTTCATATAAGTCAAGCTTTCGAAGTATTTTGTTCTTACTAATCCCTTCTAACTTTTGTATTTTATTTTTGCCTAAAGAAAGCACTTCCAAATTCTCAAGCCTCTCTAAATTTTCCATTTTCTCAATTTGATTGTCTGCTAAATCAAGTGTTCTTAATAATTTTAGTTCCTCTAAATTTTCAATACTTGTAATTTTATTTAACATCAAATACAAATCTTCTATATTTATTAATTCACTCAAGTTCTCTATCTTTTCAATTTGGTTTACAGATAAACTAAGAAATTGCAAATTTCTTAGTTTGGTTAAATTTTCAATAATGCGAATTTTGTTTTTGAATAAAGACAGATGCAGTAAGTATATTAATTCATCCAAATTCTCTATTTTTGAAATTTGGTTATTGTATAAATCTAATGTTACTAAAACTGAAAGCTTTTCTAAGTTTTCTATCTTGGAAATTTGATTATTATATAAATTTAAAATATTTAAATTTTTTAACTCCTCTAAATTTTCAATTTTTTCAACTTGATTGCTCCAAAGTTCTAAGACTTTCAATTTTTTTAACTCATTCAGATTTTAAATTTTGGTTATTTTATTTTCTGCCAGATTTTAACCGTTTATCCAAGTCATATTATGTAGCTCAAAAGGAATTTTTTCAAGATCACACTTACTCAAATCCAAATACCCCGTTTTCTCTTCCATTTCTTTTTCAATCCGCATCAACCATTCAGGTTTTGTTTGCATACAATTATTTTTTTTAGATAATAATAATTTTTTATTTTAAAATGCTTTCTACTTTTTCTTTAATTATTTTCAACTCTTCAAACTGCTGCATAAAACTATCCTCGCTAAAATCGCTTTGTTCTTTTTTTCTTTGCTGCACCACCTGGTTAAAATTTGCAGTGTCATCCAGGCCGTAATAAGATTCGGCAAGCGTATTGGTAACCCATTCCTTATCGTTGCGTTTGGCATAATCTTCCTGTGCCATAAGGTTTATGCAAATTTCCGCAACATGCTTTGCAATTTGTTTAGCCTGCATTTTATAAAACTGTGTTTCTTCTTTATTATCTGCAAGCGATGCCATTTTCCAGTAAAGGAAAGCAGCATTAATACCATTGTAATAATCGTTAGCTATATAATATCCCCGTTCGTAAAAACGCAGCGATTTTTCAAGGGATGTTTTATCATGTGCCAGTTTAAAGAGGTTTTTATGTATAGCCCCTGCCATACCCAGTGTTTCTGTATCGGTTGATGACATTGGATTGAGTTTTTCTAATTCCCTGTAAGCATCCTGATTAGCAGTAACGGCATCAGGTTTTGCAGATTTGTAAGTGGCCAAACAAAGCTGCTGTATAAAAAATGTATCGTCGGGTTTTAGCTCTAAAAGTTTTTTAAATGAAATAATGGCCTCATCAAACTTTTTATTTTTCATTGCTGCCAACGCACTGTCAATCATATCCGAAAGAGATGGCCCTGCTGTACTGCTTTTACTATTGGCTGATGCAGTTACTTTATCAGCAGGTTTTACAAGAGCATTCTTTTGAGGGATTTTTTTCTGTGCCGGACCACTTCCACTTTCCGTTACTGTAATTTCTAAACCCAGTATATGTGTAAACACGGGGCTATCCACTTTATTTGCCTTAACCATCCCTGTTACTGCTTCTTTTAATATTTTTTTAAAGCGGTCCACTTCATCAATATCCAGCGATTTGCCATCGTGGTGATAGGCTAATGCTGTAAGGTGGCTTAAATCGAAAGGCAGTTTGCTGTTTATAAAAATACCGTCTTCGCAAATAACTAAAGTGGTGTAAGGTTTTAATGCATGCCGCACACCCAGCTCGTACAGGGCATTGGGGTTAAGTGTGCTTATATCAGCAACTACAAAATCGGCATCGTAAATGCCTTTATACATTATAGTGTCAATAATCCCCGGCGGATAATCGCAGGAACGTTTACATTCGTATCCCAGTTCTTCAAAAACGGGTTTTACAATATGCTTAAAAGTTTTATCAAGATCAATATCCCTGTTATTGATATAATCTTTTTTAATGCCGTAGCCGGTAATTACAAAACAGGTTTTCATAATTTATACTTTTAAAAATAATTTAATTGATAATTATTTATGCAAGCAGTTGTTCTTTGAGCAATTTTATAAAATCGTCTTCTTTATCTGATTTTTTTATTGCAGTATAGCCAATATATGCATTGGCATACATTGATAACTTTTCTCTTACACCAGCCTGCACAGCAGCTTTTATATATCCCATTTTTGCACCTTCCATATCGCCAAGATATAAACTGGCTTCAGCAACTGTAGCTGTTTTCCAATAATTATCCGGGCAGTTTTTTGCAGCATCCAATGCAGTTTGTGCATAGGCTTTCATGCCATTATTATTTTCATTCATTAAACTTAAAAATGCAAGGTTGATAGCCGCATAATAAATTAATTCATCGTTTGTATTTTGTGTGGCAGTGTCAAGTGCCCTTTTATAGTACTCTGCAGCTTTAGCAACATCTTTACTTTGATAATTATTTAAATACCGTCTTTTATACCGGCCACCGATTATACCCAGCATATCCGAATTGTTTGCTGCAAGGGTAGAATCTTCTAAAATTTTTATGGCTTCGTCACTTCTTCCCAAACCTTCTAATGCAAAAATTAATTTTGCTAAACCTTTTTTATCTAACTCATCTTTTTGCGGCAGTAAATTATTAACTACATCGGTATAATTTCCCTGTAAAAGATTTATTGCTTCTTTATCAGTAAATGGATTATTGAAAACTGTTTTAGTAAGTGTTGCAATTATTAACTGGTAGCCTGCATGGTTTTTATCATCGGGTTTTACAATGGCCAGGTGATTGCCGGAAACTACTTCGCAATATTTTTTATCAAATGGCTGCTGGCTCGATGCTGTGGGTACAAATTCATCATCGGTGCCGGCTACCACTTTAAAACTAAAAGGATAACCAGTTGCAAAAGTTTCGTCCCATTTTTTTCGCAGGGTTGTAACAAATGATCCATCGCTGGCCATATCCCTTAACTGCCGGTTCCAGAATTTTACAACACCTGCTTTATTTAATCCATTACTTGGTGTACCAAATAGCAGCAAATAAGTTATCCTGTTTCGGGAAGCAGCATCCAGTTCCAGCAATGCTTTTTGTACAACCAACCCACCCATACTGTGTGCAACAATTGCAATTTGTTTATACTTTACAAACTGGTTGTGGATGGTGGTGTTTAAAAAATCGGCGAGCTTTGTAATATCGGGTATGGCTGCCCATATACCAATACCCAGTGAAGGCATTTGATTGGAACTGTACCCTACTGAAAACATATCCCAGCCATTAAGCCTGTCATCTTCTTTAATGTATTGCGGTATGTTGCCAAAAGTTGTTGCGGAGTCGCCGGAAAAACCATGCAAAAATAAAATAACATTATTGCTGGCAGGTTCGTTTCTAAAATCAATGATCTTTGGCGTTCTGTTTCCAATTAAAGAATCCCTAAAGCCCGGCCATAATTTTTTTGCCAGTATGGGAATATATTTAAACAGCAACTCAATAATTTTCTGTTTCATAATATTGATTTAAGGTTAAAGTTTTTAAGCATTATTCTTCATTGATAATATCATAGGTTTTTTTAAAAATTGCATCGGCGCAGGGATACATTTCTCCATGCACACCCACCATCAGCCAATCACCGGGCTGGCCCTGCATCACCCCTTCAAGTGTATGCACTTCAAAAGGTTCATTAATTTGCACACATTTTACGGGTATTGGTTTTTTAAGTGCTTTTTTAAAATCTACATTTGGCGGAACCGTTTTTTTAAATTGTAACATGTTATAATTATTATGTTTGAAAAATTATTTTTTATACTGGAAAATTGTTTTTGTATAATTCTATTTCGGCCGATGCAGCGGCTCCAATATCGTATAAAAGAAAACGGTTTTGGGCATTGCTCATTTCCTGTAAACTTTTTACATCGTGTTCATCAAATGTTTTTCCACTCATCTTTAAATTATTTAAAGCCGTTACAGAAAGCTCCTGGTTAAAACGCAGGTAAGTCAATAACTCCAGGTTGTCGCACCCCATACAATCGTTTTTTAAATCGCCTATTTCACTGTCAATTTTTTTTGCATTGGGGCAATGAGACAGCCATTGCATAATAGTTTGGTTTTCCCAACTGGCATCACTCATCAGCATATCCGGTACTTCCCTTGCCCAGTTTAATAACCAGTTATCGGTTATATCATTTGTCTTCATATTATATACACCATTGCCGGTACCAAGGCTTACCATAAATAATTTATCTTTTCCTTTTGGCCATTTAAAAGGAAAACCGCAAAGTGTGGCTACTTTAAATAATTGAAGCGATGGGTTGTTGGCCATACTTACGCCCCCATCAACAAATGCACCTTTCATATCTTTATCTACATTTAATAATTGCGGTACAAAATAAGATGGTGCTGCACTGCTGGCCCGTAAAATATCTTTTAAAAAATAATCTTTGTTGTGCGGAAAATATTTTCCGCCGGGATGATTGATAAGCGGCCATACACTGTTGGTATCGGCACGTTTGGTTACAATGCACAAGCCGGTTTTAACTTTCCCTTTTGTGTCACCTAAAGTAATATCCCCTAAAAATTCATCCAGGGCTGTCTCTAAATTTTTTTCGCTGAACTCGGCTTTTAAAAATTTAAATGTTTCTAAAGGGTTCCACCAATCCCTTTTGCCTTTAAATATTTTACCTCCCATGGTGAGATACAAATCTTTTACTTCTGCAGCAGTTTTACCAATGGCCAGCAGTGCAGCTATGATTGCGCCGGTGCTGGTGCCGCCAATTAAATCAAAATAATCGCAAAGCAGCATTTTTTGATTGCCTGTTTTTTCACGAATAATATTTTCTAACTTTTCCAGGTATCCTGCGGTTAATGCGCCACGTATACCACCGCCATCCAGTGCAAGGATCTTTTTGGTGTTGCCTGGGGCAAAGTGTTGCTCGAGTGTCATAGTTTATAAATTTTATTTTTATAAATTAAAAAGATTGTCTGTATTGGCGCTGATCCGTTGCGTTAATAAGGTCAGCAGCTTTTGTAAATATTTTATTATACCCCATCGCCTTTATTTGTTTTGCATATTTTTTTTCAGAAAGCGGGGAAGTATAAATAATTACTTTGCTTTTATTGCTACCAGCAGCCAGATTTTTTAACAGGTCTATGCCTGATTCGTTTTTATTGTTTCTTGTAATATCCGTGATGATGATGTCGTAATTATTTTTCTTTATAAAATCCAAAGCAGTTTGATTGTCGGATACCACGTCAACTCTATAATCAGCTTTTTTAAAGTATTCTACCAGCGATACGTTATTGATTGCATTATCATCTATCCAAAGTATTTTTTTTACAGGTGGTGCGTAGGCATT
>NZ_JANPCM010000132.1:0-8723 GCF_031430955.1 Ferruginibacter sp. | reverse complement strand
TTTTTACCAATGCTGCGGTTGGTAACTTCGCTAAACTGGCCGTACAACACTACCGGAATATTTTTTACTATTCGTCCTGAATTTTTATACTCTGCCATTTCGGTATCAAAAGGATAAAATGCCAGGCAATGCTCGGGCCGTGGCGGGTAGGCTTTTACGGGAACGGACTCGCCATGGGCAAAACTGAGGTGCACAATGCGGTAGAGTTGCACAAACTCCTGCACATCGGGGGCGGGTATAAAATCTTTTAGTAACAAAATAAAGTATACTGTATTTAAAAGTTAAGTTACCAATTAAATTACAAACTCAGTGGCGGACCCATTAGTTTCATGCCGTGTGCGGTATGAAATTTTTCCAGCTCTTCCGCCGAAGGCCTTTCTTTTAAATTATTCATGAGCGTAAAAAACTCTTCCATTTTACCTGCAGGTTGTAAAAAATAAATCAACTTTCCTTTATCGGTGAGCTGTATCCAGGTATGCGGAATATTGCGGGGTAGAAAAATCGTTTGTCCGGGTTTTAAATGATGTGTGGCCTCCCCCACCACAAAACGGTATTCGCCTTCCAGCACCGTAAAAATTTCGTCCTGGTATAAATGCAGGTGTAATGCCGGGCCTACTTTTGCAAGGCCGGTATATTCAAAAACAGACAACTGCCCATTGGTGTCTTTGGATGATATTTTTAAATCGTTGGGGTGTACGCCTAAAAATTTTATGGTATCGCCAAAACGGGATTGGCCGGCAGCTACCACAAAGGGTTCTTTACCGGCATCAAGATTATTTTGAAACTTATTTTTTGAAAATGCGATGGCGGGCAATGCCAGGAATGAGTTTACTAAAAATTGTTTACGTTTCATAATTGTAAAATTTTGAAACGTAAAGATGAGATGGGAAGAAGATTCGTTAGTGGTAAAAAAGAGACATTTTTAAATGGTGATTCCAGCGGGGTTTTCACAGCATTTGCCAATAAGTTAAAAACTATTTCGGTGAAACCCTGCTGAATAAAAGCTGCTTAACCATCAATGCTGGTACTCCCGACAATAAAGAAGGATGGCGGTAAGTAATTTAAAGATATCACCACAGCGGGGTTGCACAGTTACTGTTTATTACCTTAAGATTTTATTAGTGTGCAAACCCCACTGGAACGGAATTTACAAAAAAATTAAAAACTATTTCTTTCCGTTCCAGCGGGGTTTGCACAGCATTAGCTAATAATTTAAAAACTATTTCGGTGAAACCCTGCTGAATAAAAGCTGCTTAACCATCATGCTGTTACTCCCGGCAACCAAGGATGGCGGTAAATAATTTAAAGATATTACCACAGCGGGGTTGCACTGTTACTGTTTATTACTTTAAAATTTTATTAGTGTGCAAACCCCGCTGGAACGGAGAGAATAACTATTTCTTATTCATTTCATCTAATCTTGGCCGCAATTTTTTTTTACTTTTATTAAAAACCATCATGCCTTTATCAAAGCCTTTTCGTAATTCTTTTTGCTCTTCTGCCGGTAAGTTATAAACGGTTTGGCATTCGGTACTGCAGCAACCATCGTATTTTGTGGCGCATGTACTGCATTGTATAAATAGCAAATGGCAGCCATCATTTTTGCAATTGGTATGTGTATCGGCGGGTTGGCCGCACTGGTGGCATAGGGCAATTATATCTTCAGTTATCCGCTCCCCCAGCCTGTCGTCGAAAACAAAATTTTTACCCATAAATTTTCCGTGCAAATTATTTTCTTTTGCTTCCTTAACATAATTTATAATGCCACCCTGCAAATGAAATACATTTTTAAAACCATTGTGCAGCATGTAAGCACTGGCTTTTTCGCAGCGGATGCCACCTGTGCAATACATAATGATGTTCTGTTCTTTTTTATCCTGCATCATTTGCAAAGCCATAGGTAATTGCTCCCGGAATGTATCACTTGGAATTTCTATCGCTTTTTCAAAATGGCCCACTTCGTATTCGTAATGGTTACGCATATCTATCACTACAGTATTCTCATCTTTTAAAAGCTCGTTCATTTGTAAAGCATTTACATAATTCCCTTTTTTTGCCATGCTGAAGTTGGGATCTGTAATGCCGTCGGCTACAATTTTTTCTCTTACTTTAATCTTTAAAACCCAAAAACTTTTACCATCGTCATCCACTGCAATATTTAATCTTATACCATTAAGCGGTTCGATAGAATTCAAATAATTTTTTAATGCTTCGAAATTATTTTCAGGCACACTTATTTGTGCATTAATGCCTTCGTGTGCAATGTAAATGCGGCCAAAAACTTTTATTTCGTTTAAGGCTTTGTACAACTCATCTCTAAACTGTTTGGGGTCTGTTACTGTAAAATACTGGTAAAACGAAATGGTGGTGCGGTGCTCCGTTTCCTGGTACAATAATTTTTTAAGTTCCGCCTGCGAAATGCGGTTGTGTAATACTGCCATAGTTTTTTAATTTGATCCGGTTAAGGAAATCTTTACATATGGTCTGACGTCCCGTCTGACCATGTGTGCTGGATTGGATGCTTGCAGGCAAACCAAATTTATTTTACAAAGATAAATATTATAAACTTATAGAAAGGCTCCTGTTTCGTCCGCTTCCACCGGTACGTACACCTCCGCCAATAACACCACCAAAACCAATACGAATACCGGTTAATCCTTTATTGCCATTGGCATATGCTGCAACAAAATCTACCCGTAAAATTTTAAAAATATTTTCCAGGCCAATAAAACCTTCAGCATAATTATTTTTATTATTTACATAAAAAGCGTTGCTGCCGGCAACCAAATTCCAGTTTAATCTTTTAAACAAAGGAATTTTATTGGTAAGTAACCCATTAAAATGGTGTTCGATATGGCCTATGGAATAAAATTTTGCTGTTGTACTGTTGGCATAATATTTTGCCAGTTGAAAACTGTTTACATATTCGCTGGCAGCAGTGGAACGGTTGCCATTAAAATGCTGGTAATCCTGTATTAAAACTTTTTTGTTATTTAAAAATCCGCCAATACCTATTTTATATTTTATGGTTCCTGCCAGTTTTAAATTTTTATCATCACTGATGCTGAATTTCCATTTGTCAAAATTTACATCACTGCCAAAAATATTTTCAATGCCTTTGGTATAATTAAAACTGAAAGTGGGATATTTTGACCCTACAGGCATTTTGTTATTAGGGAATTGAATATACTGCTGCCCGGGTTTTATGCTTACATCAAAACTTATTATAACTGCCTGGTGTGGTGTAAACTGCTGTGCAATTTTTTCGTATGGATAATTGGGCGTAATATTTACTGAATCTTTTTTTATTAAAGTAAAATTGGCAGTATTCTCCAATGGTACCCTGTCTTCGTACAAAGTATTTATTGCCAGCCTTAAACCACTCTCATATCTTTTTGTAAAACCAACACTCCCAAAATAATTTTCATAAGTCTTCATAAAATTATCGCCCCAAATTAAAGTATTGATAGTGTTGTTTAATGGTGTTATAGTGCTTTCGTTATTAAACTGGCTAACCCTTTTACCACCGGAAAGTGACCAGCTCTGGCGTTTTATCTTTTTATCAGTGCTTAAATCCCTTGTATTAAAATCAATATCGGCCCAGGCATTTAAGTGTGTATTGTTAAACCCATAGCGTATGTGCGGCTGTACCGAAAAATTGGACCTTAATTTTTTAAGATAACGGTTATAATAAAAGTTAGCTGTGGCAACCACTCCTTCTGCTGTGTTATATTCTAAACTTTTTATCAATGATTCAATTCCCCAAGTGGTGATATTGGTTTTGGTATAATGTTTACGGTCGATTCCTTTCCAAAAAATATCCAATGGTTTTAACTTGCCTTGCTTTTTATTTAAGGAATCAACTGAGCGTTTGCTGAGTAAGGAATCTTTTTCCAATTGAAAAATACTGTCTTTAACCTGGTAATCTTTTTTCTCCTCGGCTTCCAGCGGCACAGGGCGTATAGTATCCCAATAGGCTGCAGATTTTTTATTTACGGCTGTATCGTACTTAATAATAATTTTATCAAAGTATTTTTTAGCGTACACTGGATTGATGTTGTAGCTGGAATAAACATTTACAAAATTGCCAATCGCATCAATACCAAACTGTTTAAAATTAAAATGCAGCAATTGATTTTTTACCCGTAAAATATCGTTTTTAACCGGCACATAAATTTGTGTTATTTGCAGGGTGTCGATAATTTCCAGCTGAGAGGTTTTAGTAAGCGTTAGATCGCAGCTGTGTATCCGCCAGTCGCCTTCGGTAATAAAAATAATACCCGAAAACAAAGGCTCGTAATTGCGGCGTGGTATAACCAAAATTTTGTTGATCTCTTTTCCATCTTCAAAAAAACTGCCCAGGAATTTAAATTTATAAAAGCCAATAGCACCATCGGCAATGGGAGAAATAAAACCACGTGGATTAAATTTTTCGGTAAATACTTTTACGTTGTTGGTATAAAAACTTATAAAAGTAGGAAAGGTAAATCCAAATCCACCACTGCCGCTTACCCTGCTGCTAAGCACTTCCATTTTAAATTTATCGGGTTGCTGCGTATGTACTTTAGCTACCGACTCCGATAAATAAATTATTCCTTTACCGGTAGAATCCAGGCCAATACTTTTTCTGTCTTCCTCAGGAATTTTTCTGCCCATTATTTTTTTTGGCAGCATCCGCAATTTCATAATATCTTTTGTATACAGGTCGCATTCAAATGCATTAACTTCTTTGTTATAAAAACTTCTTTTTTTAATGGCCTGGCGTATGATGGCGTAAGCCGGATCTTCGCCACCGCTTTTTATAATTATTTCTTTTAAATCTAATTTTTGTTCGGTGAGAATAAAAGTCACTTCTTCATCAACAGTATTTATCACAACAGTTTTTTCCTGCCGGGTAAAACCAATATGCTGACAAACCACCGTATAACTGCCCGGCGAAAGATTGAAAGAAAATTTTGCTTTATTATTGGCGCTTGCACCAATTGAGGTACCTTTTATTGTAACAGAAGCGTAGGGGAGTAAATCGCCTTTATCATTAAATACAGTGCCATAAATTTTTTGTGCTGAGGAGTGCAGAGAAGCGATTATAAAAAAAACAAGTAACAGTTTCTTCATAAATTGGTTTTCGTTATTACGAAATTAACGGTGTATTTGTTACTGAAACACTAAAGTTGCTGTAAGCTGCAACATAAGGGTCTTCATTTAATTCAACAGGATCAGCAATTGCCAGTAAAAATTGGGTATCATTTTTAAAGTAAACTAAAAATACATAGAGCCAGTCATTTCTTTCAGGTAAATTCTTAACGTTTTTCAAACCCTTCAGTGCTTCAATATTTTTAAGTAAAAATTTATTTTTTACTCTGAAAATATTTATTTCTGACAAATCCAATGTTACAATTTCATCACATTTAAGTATGGATTCATTTTCAAAAACTTTATCAGCACTAAGAATTTTACGAAGGTAATCGTTCAATATTTTTTAAGTATTAAGAGTAATCAATTTTTTGTCTTCCTTAAAAAACTGCCACACAACGCAGCAAAACCAGCCACCAATGCCCCAATAAAAGCTGTAGCAAAAATTAAATAATATGGATTATCAGCTTTGATAATTAATGTAGAAATTTTATGAGCCAGTAAATGTTCGTTATTGCTGCTTATCCAAAAACTTAAACCACCCCATAATAAAAGCAACGCTAAAAAACCTGTGCTAAAAGCTTTACCCGGATTTTGCGGAATTAAAACTGCTATGATAAATGCAGCAAAAGCAATACTCCACCAGGGTAAATAAAGGCAGGCGGCAAAACTTAATAAAGCAGTTAATACAAGGGAGATAAAAAATTTCATATAATTAGTTATTGATTTTTTAGGTGAATGGTCAATTGTGAATTGTGAATACTAATTTTTACTAAAACTAATTGTTCCTGTTACACGTTTATCTTTCTCCTCTCCTTTTGTCATCATCCAAAGCGTATAATATTTTCCTGCTGCCCACTCATCAATAAAATTATCGTAGTACTTACTGCCGGGGTTACCGCTTTGTCCGCCGGGGTAAACGCCATACGCTTCGGTTTGTTTTGTAAGACTGATCACCATGCGCCAGCTGGGGCCATGTGTTTCTTTTGTAGCATTAATATTATGTACGCCGCCGCCAACAGGTAAATTTATTCTGCTGAATGATGGCAGCTTTGCCAAATGATCTACATGTGTTGCTTTGTATTTTTCCCAGTTTAACTTTCCTTCAATTTCTGCCTTTTTTAATTCCAGTGTAGCTTTTTTAATTGCTGTTGTTATATCATCGGCCATAGTTTCAATTTGTGGTGTGGTAACATCATCTAAAAATTTATAGGCAGAATCTTTTAACACGCCTTCCAGTAAACTGCTTTCAAATGGATGCATAACTACTTTTGGCGCTTTTATAAACTCATCATCAATAACAGTATGCTGAAAATTATTCCACAACAATTCAAACACTGTTGCACCCTGCGATCCCACATCATTTCTAAAATTCCAGTTCTTTAAAAGATCAAGATATTTTTTTTCATCGCTGTTCAATTCATTTTCTTTTATATTTTTTAAAAACAAAGGCATCAGCATTGCGGCCGGTGCATTGTAATTATCTGTTTGCAAAGCCATCATGTCCTGTGGAGTGATATTACTCATCGCAGTTAACCGTTTATTAATTTCGTAACCGCGGTATAAGGGATAATTTCTTCCCAAATAATAAGGATAAGTTTCATCAACAGGTTTTTGGTTAGCACTGCTTATAAAACCTCTTAGGGGATTGTATTGAAAAGGCACTTCATCCTGCGGAATCATACCCTGCCATAAATAGCTGGTATCCGTTCCCGGCATTACATAATCTCCCTGACCTTTCCATTTTGCAGGCCAGTCGCCCTGCGTACGTAAGGCAATGTCGCCATTCTTACAGGCAAAAGCACAGTTTTGTCCAGGTGTATGCAGGTTAGTTACCGCAGCAGAATAATCAGCATAATTTTTTGCATGATTCAGCATGTTAAAAATTTTGAGTTCGTTGCTGGGGTCGTGTGCTGTCCATCTTACTGCATAATTTTTATTGTTAGTGGTTCTGTTGCCACTGTACGTTTTATCAAACATTACGGGGCACCAGTTGCTGCCCAATTGCACATACGCAACTGAATCTATAAAATTTGGTTTTCCTTTTATTTTAATGGTATCAATCCTGAATTTTGTGGTATGATAAGTACCGTTAAACAAATATTCCTTACGGGTATCATCTTTAAATTGTACTTCGTAATAATCCCTTACATCTCTTCCGCCATTAGTAAAACCAAATGCACAACTATCATTATAACCAATAACAACACCCGGTGCGCCGGGGAAAGAAACGCCATAAGCATTAAATGACGGCGTAGAAATTTGCACTTCGTACCAAAGCGACGGAAGATTTAAACCTAAATGTGGATCGTTGCATAAAATGGGTGCACCACTTTTTGTTTTTGCACCACTTACTGCCCAGTTGTTGCTGCCATTATCCCTGTCGGGTTTTTCACTTTCGCTTACAGCAATATCTTTTGTATTTAAATAAACCGAATCAATATTTACTGGTGCTTTCGGAAATATTTTTTGTACCGGAAATGGTGTGCCTTTTGGAATTATCGGATCTAAAGAATCCTGCACAGCTGGAAATAATTTTAAAAAATCATCGGTACTAAAAAAACTTTTTGCATTGGTCATTTCAATATCGTCTTCATGCCCGGCTAAATCGTAACTCATGTATTTTAAAAACAAAGAAGTTTTTAAGTTGCTCCACTGCTCAGGTTTATAGCCGATCAATTTATATTCTAAAGGCAAACTGCTTTCAGTTAAGGAAGATATGTATGCATTTACACCGGCTGTATAGGCATCACATTCTGCCTTTATAACCGGATCTTTATCGGCTTCTTTTTCTGCAATTTCTGCTGCATATACCATTCCTAATCTTCTAAATTCCCTGTCGTGGTTTAATCCTTTTTCTCCCAAAATTTCACTTGCTCTTCCGGCTGCTGCAAAAGTTTGTAATTCCATTTGCCATAACCTGAATTTTGCATGCAAAAAACCCTGAACAAAATAAGCGTCGTTTTCTTCATCGGCAAAAATGTGCGGCACCAGGCGGTCGTCTAAATACACATTTACCTTACCCTTTAAAGCAGGAAATTTCAGATCAGTTGTAAAATCTTTATTAGCATTTTCGGCATTTTGCCAAAACCCATGCTGGGGGCTGAAAAAACTTCCGAATGCCGGTGCTTCTTTACCTCCTATGGTTAATCTTGTATTTAAAGCAACTACCAACCCTGTTGTAATTACAGCGGTAATAATGAATGGAGCAATCCTCATAAATTAGTTTTAATGCACTGTAAATTAATGAAAATAATTTAGCAATGGAAAATACCTGAAGTAACTGTTTAGCTGAAGATAAAATGGAAAATTGTGCAATAATTTCCCCGAATTTAAAACAGTGGGTTTGTTTAAGCCAATAATATCTTAAAAGAAGGCAAGTAAAATTATTTTTTTAGAAAAATGAGTCCAAAACAGCATTGTAGCATAAATTTTGTTTTACCGTTATTATATTTTGAAATAAAAATAACAGTTATGAAAAAAAATCTTTTTTATGCACTATCGTGTTTAACTATAACACTATTTGCAATATCCTGCAGTAAAAGTGATACAACAGTTGCAGCCAATACACCCGAAGGCAATTGGGTAGG
>NZ_JANPCM010000131.1:0-2689 GCF_031430955.1 Ferruginibacter sp. | reverse complement strand
GATAATAAAATGGGTACTTATATCAATACGCAGCAGATCTTTCACCCAGCCAAATCCAAGCAATACCAGCGATATAATATGCAGGAAGAGTAAAATTAATCTGTTCATAAAGCCTAATTTTACACTAACCTACAAATATTTCAACATTCAACATTCAATATTCAATATTTTCCCCTTATCTTTGCAGCCCAAAAATTAGATTTTTAATGGCAAACCATTCAGCTACAAAAAAAGATATGCGCCAGAGCGCAAAACGTAACGAACGTAACCGCTACAACGGCAAAACAACCCGTAATGCAATACGTGATTTAAAAGCCAGCGATAAGGCCGCTGCAACAACCGAACTTCCAAAAGTTGCTTCTATGATTGATAAATTGGCAAAACGTGGTACTATCCACAAAAACAAAGCTGCCAATTTAAAAAGCAAGTTGGCCAAAAGGGTTAATGCATTAGCAAAATAATTTTTCCTTACAATATTTATTAAGAGGTTGCAGCAATGCAGCCTTTTTTTGTTTTGCAAATTCATTGCCGGCAATAAAAAAATTGTAGCTTTCTAAAAATTTTAACTGCATGAGAAAGGTTTTAGTTATTTCCCTCATTTGTATTTTTTGTTTTTATACCAGCTATGCACAGCAATGCCGTTTTGAAAAAACAAACGGCTTAGAAAGTGCTACTTACTTTGAAGCCATTGAGTGGTATAAAAATTTAGACAACCAATCTGCAAAAGTATTAGTAAAAGAAATGGGTATTACAGATGCCGGCTACCCATTACATATTGTTTTAGTAAGCAATGATGCAAAATTTGATGCTGTCCAATGGCATAAACAAAACAAAGCGGTTGTTTTAATCAACAACGGCATTCATCCCGGCGAGCCCGATGGCATTGATGCAAGTATGATGCTGGTGAGAGATATTGTATTGGGTAAGCTCCAGCTTCCCAACAATATTGCTGTAGCAATAATCCCCGTTTACAATATTGGCGGATGTTTAAACCGCACCGCCTTTTCACGTGCCAACCAAAATGGCCCAACGGAATACGGCTTAAGGGGCAATGCACAAAACTTAGATTTAAACCGTGACTTTACAAAAAACGACAGCAAAGAAGCGAAAGCATTTGCGCAAATTTTTCATTTACTCGATCCCGATATTTTGATAGATAACCATGTAAGTGATGGTGCCGATTACCAGCACACGATGACGTTACTTACAACGCAATACAATAAGCTGGGTGATAATTTAGGTGCATGGTTAAAAAATAATTTTGAACCGCAATTGTACAAAGGTATGGCCGAAAAAAAATGGGACATGACACCTTATGTAAATTTTGAAACAGAAACACCTGATAAAGGAATGGAAATGTTTTACGATCCGCCAAGGTACTCTTCGGGTTATGCCGCCCTGTTTCAAACTATTGGTTTTGTGCCCGAAACGCACATGCTAAAACCATTTAAAGAAAGAGTGCTTTCTACTTACGCTTTAATGCAAACTGTAATTGAAAAAGCAGCATTAAATGCAACAGCATTAATTACTGAAAGAAATAAAGCCAAAGCAACAATTGTAAAAGAAAAAAACTTTGCGTTAAGCTGGGCAGTGGATACAACACAACATTCTATTATTACATTTAAAGGATACCGACAGGGTTATAAAACCAGCGATGCTACGGGTTTGCAAAGAATGTATTACAACAGAAGCAAACCATTTACTAAAGAAGTAAAATTCTTCAACACATTTAAGCCTTCTAATTTTGTTACAGCACCATCAGCATATATTATTCCGCAGGGATGGGGTACAGTAGTTGATTTGATGAAACTGAATAATGTAACAGTTAAACAATTGAACAATGATACACTTATTGAAGTAGAAGCATATAAAATTGATGACTACAAAAGCTTTCCGAAGCCTTATGAAAAACACCATAAAAATTTTGCAGTAAAAGTTTCTTCCTCTAAACAAAAATTAAAATTTTTAAAAGGCGATTATTTAATTCAACTAAACCAAAAAGCTAACCGCTACATTGTTGAAATACTGGAGCCAACAGGTGATGACAGTTTTTTTGCCTGGAATTTTTTTGATGCCATTCTTCAGCAAAAAGAAGGCTACAGCGATTACCGCTGGGAAGATGTAGCAGCAGAAGTTTTAAAAAATAATCCTGCTGTAGCTGCTAAGCTCCAGCTTAACAGGGAGAGCGACGCAAAATTTGCTGCCGATGCATCAGCACAATTAAATTTTATTTATAAAAACTCGCCGTATTACGAGCCGGGGCATAACAGGTACCCGGTGTACAGGTTACTCTAACACCAGTTAATTATCTCAATCCCTGCCGTTTAGCCAGCTTGGCCGCAATAAACAAAGTACAAAAAACAATAGTTACACTAAGGTAGCCCACCCAGTTATAGTGCATTATTTTTCCATCGGGCTGTTTGGCAACAATGGCACCTGCAATTAATGCAGCAAGGCCGGTAAACAATTGTTGTATGGAGGCATTAAAACTCATAAACAATCCTCGTTTTTCGGGGTTAACTACAGTGCTTATCATGGCCTGTGCAGGTATTGTTCTGCCCGTAGAAAAGGAAAACCAAACTGCAAACACACACAGCACAAAATAAAAAGGAATGGCAGGCATGCTGGTAATTAAAAATATAGGTATTAAAGAAGCACCTGCACTGTATAAATAAATTTTAAGCTTACC
>NZ_JANPCM010000130.1:0-1935 GCF_031430955.1 Ferruginibacter sp. | reverse complement strand
AATAAAAGATTTTAAACATGAATTTGGTATGCGTCCTTTTGCAAATTTTGCTGACTAAAAAATAATTCTACTCAATAAAAATATATGATTGTTGCAAAATTAAAAAATGAAGATCTTATTAGGGAAGTAGATTCGTTTCTTAACGATAAAAAACATTTTCATCTGTGGTGGCTTGGCCAAAGCGGCTACCTGCTACAATGGAAGGGCAAAAGAATCTTACTTGATCCATACTTATCCGATTCACTCTCAAAAAAATATTTAACAACAGATAAACCACATGCAAGAATCAGTGTGTTGGTTGTAAAGCCAGAATTATTAAAAAATATTTCTATCGTTACTTCCAGTCATAATCATACCGATCACCTGGATGCAGAAACTTTGATCCCTGTTTTAAAAAATAATCCGGGGATACAATTTATTATTCCCGAAGCCAATAGAATTTTTGTAGCAGACAGAATAAAATGCAAAAATGATTTTCCAATTGGATTAAATGATGGACAATCCGTAACCATTGATGGCTTTACTTTTCATGGCATACTTGCAAAGCATAATGAAATAGACCGGGATGAAAAAAGCAATTGCAAATACATGGGTTATGTAATTGAGTTTGGGGAGTATAAAATTTATCACAGTGGCGATACTTTATGGTTTGATGGAATGGTGGAGTTATTAAAACCTTTTCAAGTTGATGTGGCGTTGTTGCCTATTAATGGAAATAAACCCGAAAGAAAAGTGGCTGGCAATTTAGATTGTAAAGAAGCAGCGGAACTCGGTAAAGCTATCAATGCGAAAATTGTTATTCCCTGCCACTATGATTTATTTGAATTTAATACAGCAGATGTAAATGAATTTGTAAGAGAAGCAGAAAAAATAAACCAACCATATAAAGTATTGAAAGGAGGAGAGCGGTTTCAGTTTTAAAATGATAAAAAGAAAATTTTGAAATTACAATTCAATTATCCGTGCCTGATTAGATTTGGGTACAGCATGAATGCTTTTTAATTGCCCCGTGCTTCAGCACGGGGATATAAATTGTAAATTGTATTGGCTTTAGCCAAATAAAAAAAACGCTTTAAGTAATTTGGCTAAAGCCAATAATCTTTTGCTCTTTGCCCCCGAACTAAAGTTTGGGGCAATTGAAACAAAAAAATGAAAATTAATTCCCTTAACTAACAATAATTTTATGAACCAATTCTTTTCACCAACACCCATTGCGCAAAACTATGGCATCGCAATTGTACGAATTATCACAGGCATTTTATTGGTATGGCATGGCTGGGAAAGTTTTGATGCAGAAAAAATGAACATGTACAGCACTTGGTTTGTAGAAAGAAAATATTCCAATCCACAAATATGGGCTTACTCAGGAAAGATTGCAGAACTGTTAGCGGGAATTAGTTTTACTTTAGGGTTATTTACAAGACTGGCATCAGTTGCCGCCATCGCAGCCTTTACCGGTGTAATTTTTTTATTGGGAGATAAAGGGAAAATATTCCAGGGAGATCAGCATCCGTTCTTATTTATTTTATTGGCAGTAGTGTTTTTATTTACGGGTCCTGGTGCAATGAGTGCAGATGGTTTGATATTTAAAAAGAAAATATGAATTGAAGAGGCTGAATAAAAATATACTGTACAAGAGTGTCTCGCCTTAGGCCAGGCCAATGAAGCATCATAATAGCAATAAAGTTGGGTAAATAAAAAAAATAACATGCCAGATACATTACAAGCAAACTTAAATACAAAAGCAACTAAAGAAAATACTTTTGATGCGATTGTAATTGGCAGCGGCATCAGCGGCGGCTGGGCTGCAAAAGAATTATGTGAAAAAGGATTGAAGACATTAGTATTAGAACGGGGCAGAAATATTGAACACAACAAAGATTACCCCACCGCCAATCTATCCCGGTGGGAATTGCCGCATCGCGGCGATATAAC
>NZ_JANPCM010000129.1:0-2895 GCF_031430955.1 Ferruginibacter sp. | reverse complement strand
TGTTGAAGGAGCGTCCATAACAATAAAGGGAAAAAGAACAGGTGCAAAAACTGATGCCAATGGGCAATTTAAGATTACTGCAACTAAAGGAGATGTACTATTAATATCTTCAGTTGGATATAGTAGTCAGCAAATTAATTTAAAAGAAGATGTAACAACTATTACAATACAGTTACAAAAAGATGATGCCATTTTGGATGAAGTAGTGGTGGTAGCCATGGACCGCAAAGTAAATGCAAAGGAACTAAGTTTTTCAACGCAAACAGCAAGTGGCAGTGATTTGCAGGAAACACAAAGAGAGAGCTTTGTTAACGCATTACAAGGACGTATAGCTGGTTTAACTGTTAACCAAACAGGTGGTGCTGCCGGTTCAAGTTCACAGATTGTTTTACGAGGCTTCAACTCTTTATCATTGGATAATTCACCACTTTTTGTAATTGATGGTGTAATTGCCGACAACTCTACCTTAAACGAAACAAGTAACGGTGGGTCTGCATTAGGATTGGCATCAGACAGGCCAAACAGGGGAAATGACTACTCAAATAGAATTTCAGATATTAATCCGAATGATATAGAATCTATTACAGTACTTAAAGGCCCCGAAGCAACTGCATTATATGGTAGCCAGGCGAGCTCCGGAGCCATTATCATAACAACTAAAAAAGCTAAGCCCACCGGTAAGCCTACCTTTAGTTATGATAACAGCTTTAGAATTCAAAATCAAAGCAGGCTTCCTTACAATATTTCTGCTTTTGCAGGGGGCACTAATGGTGTACCTGCTGATATTTTTGCGGCTTTCGGTCCTACCTACAATTCTACAGGTACAAAAACATACGATAATAAAAATCATTTTTTTCAAAAAGGTTTTTCACAAACACATAATCTTTCTGCTGCTTATGGCAAAAAGAACGTTAGTTTTATTTTCTCAGGCTCGATATTTGATCAGAAATCTCCCATTCCTACAAATACATATAAAAGGTATAATTTAAGAGTTGCTAACACAACAAAAATTGGAAAGTATATTGAAATAATGCCGTCGATAAGTTTTATTAATACAGTTAACGACAAACCATTAAGGGGTGCAAGTGGATACCTTTTAAATCTTTTGGTTTGGCCGGCGAGTGATGATATTACAGATTGGCAGTTAGGAAATGGGCTAAAAAAACCGCTTTTTAATTCAAACCCAAATGCGGATTTAGATAACCCATTTTACAATGTGTATAAAAATCGCAGCTCGGATAAAACTAACCGCTGGCTGGCAACATTTGGTATAAACATCAACCCTACCAAATGGCTTGCAATAGCAGGAAGGTTTGGCTATGATACCTATAAAAACGATGGCTACACGAGGTACGATTCTATGTCTTTTTATCTTACCAGGGCTCAAAAAGGCCAGCAGGATAATTATTACAGAAATTACTACGGTTACAATCATACAATTACAGCTACGGCTAAAAAAACATTGGGTGATTTTAATGGCAGGATTATGGTTGGTAATATGTGGCAGGATTATGAATTTCAACAGTGGGCCGTTGTAGGTAATAACTTATCAGATGCTAACCGCTCAGACAGTAGCAATACTGATCCGGCTACAAGAATTAGATTATCTAACGCTTCGAAAGGATTACCGAATTATAATATTAGAAGATCTATGGCTTATTTTGGTGAGGTTGCAATTGGATGGAAATCTTCAATTTTTCTAACCTATTCCCATCGGTTTGAAGAATCATCTATTTTCCCAAAATTCTCAAGAAAATACAATTATCCTGCCGGGGGCATAAGTATGATTATGTCAGATTTGATACCGGGAATTAAAGGCAGCTTATTAAATTATTGGAAATTAAGAGGCTCATTGGCAAGTACAGCAAGATCCAGTCAGCCTTATGCGAACCAGTCTGTTTTCGATCCCAGATTATCAAGTGGCGGAGGTTTTTCTTATGGATTTACAAACAATAACCCACTATTAGAACCGGAAAAACAAAAAACTTTTGAAATAGGAACAGAATTAAAGTTTATAAGTAACCGTTTTGCAATAGATGCTACATATTATAACACAAAAAATAAAAATTTAATAGTAGAACAATTTAGAGCATCTTATGGCACAGGCTATGTTTTAAATACCTTAAATGTTGGTGCAAATCAAAATCAGGGAGTTGAACTGGCGCTAAATTTTGATGTAGTTAAAACAAAAAATTTCAACTGGAATACAAGATTGAATTTTAATAGAATGTGGAATAAGGTTTTAGAATTACCAGCTAACGTACCCGAATTTTATCAATCAGATACATGGCTATATGCAAATGCCCGTGGAGGACTTGTACGTGGGGGGGCAACCACCACTATTACTTCATACGGCTACCTTAGAAATAATAATGGATCTATTCTTATAAGCCCAACAACAGGCTTACCAGTTTTAGATAATAACTTTAGGGTAAGGGGCGACAGAAACCCTGATTTTACATTAGGCTTTGTAAATAGTTTCAATTACAAAAGATTAAGATTTAGTTTTCTTTGGGATTTAAAAGTGGGTGGTGATATATTTAATGCAACTGACAGATATCTTACCACTCAGGGAAGAAGTTTAAGAACAATTGACAGGCTTTACCCAAGGGTATTGAATGGAGTTTTACAGGACGGATTAGAAAATACAGCCACCCCTACCAAAAATACTATTTCAATTACGCCATATTATAATCAGGCATACTACACAACAATGCCAGAGGAAGAATTTATTGAAAAAGATATTAACTGGTTAAGGTTAAGAGATATATCACTTTCTTACAATTTTTTAAATAAAAAAACAAAATACCTTCGTTCTCTAAGTGGGTTTGTTACTATAAACGATCTTGTATTAATTACTAATTATACAGGCTCCGATCCACAGGTGAATGGTAA
>NZ_JANPCM010000128.1:0-1775 GCF_031430955.1 Ferruginibacter sp. | reverse complement strand
GTTACTGCCTTTAGCTTTTGTAAATGCTGCAAATTCTTTTTTCCCTCTCACCCAATGCGGCACCATACACTCCTGCAAATAAACATTTACTGCACCGGCATCTTTTAATGTTTGCACACCCCAAGCTTCGCCTTTGTACATGCCTGCGCTGCCACTAAGCCGTTGCCCTACCGATTTACACAAAGTATATAAATTTGAATGAGCCTTACCCTGCAGTAAAATTTCATCCGATATTTTTTTAATCATTACCGAATCATCGTTTTGCGAAAAACCAAAAACAGTAATAAAGAGAAAAGTAACAGCGGCAATAATTTTCTTTTTGTTCATACATACAGTTATAGAACAAACTTAATGATTATTATGTTTATATGAACGGAATGGGTGGAGAAAAATAAAACGCTAAATTGCACCCTGCTGATTTAAAAACTATTAAACTTTCTTTTATATGAATATCGCAATTGTGTGCTATCCTACTTTTGGTGGCAGCGGTGTACTGGCAACAGAATTAGGTAAAGCCCTTGCAGATAAAGGGCATAATATTCATTTTATAACCTATCAGCAACCCGTTAGGCTAAGTGGTTTTCACAATAATATTTTTTATCATGAGGTTAGGGTGCCTACTTATCCTTTGTTTGATTATCCACCTTACGAAACTGCATTGGCCAGTGCAATGGTAGATGTAATTACCAATAATAATGTAGAATTACTGCATGTGCATTATGCCATACCACATGCTGCTGCAGCTTATATGGCTAAACAAATTTTAGCAAAGCAGGGCAAAAGAATTCCGGTTATTACAACATTGCATGGCACAGATATTACCTTGGTAGGCCGTGATAAAACCTACAGCCCTGTTGTAACTTTCTCCATGAATGAAAGTGACATTCTTACTGCTGTATCGCAAAATTTAAAAGAAGAAACTTACAAAAACTTTGTAATTGATAAAGAGATTGAAGTGATCCATAACTTTGTTGATGTAGAACGCTTTCACAGAAAACCAGTTGATGCTTTTAAAAAAATAGCAGCGCCAAACGGCGAAAAAATAATTGTTCACGCCAGTAATTTTAGAAAAATAAAAAGGGTGGATGATGTGGTAAAAGTATTTATGAAGATTATTGAAGTAATGCCTGCTAAATTATTATTACTGGGTGATGGCCCCGAAAGACCTTATGTAGAAAGCATTTGCAGGGATTGTGTGATAAGTGATAAAATTAAATTTTTGGGCAAGCAGGAACAGATGGAAGATATCTTACCCATTGCCGATTTATTTTTATTAACCAGCGAATATGAAAGTTTTGGTTTGGCGGCACTGGAAGCAATGGCTGCAGAAGTGCCGGTAATATCAACTAACGCTGGCGGCCTGCCCGAAATAAATATTGATGGCTACTGCGGCTACATGAGTAATGTGGGAGATGTAGATGATATGGCAAAAAATGCTTTAGCCATTTTAAAAGATGATGCAACTTTATTACAATTTAAAGCCAACGCTTTATCCCAGGCCAAAAAATTTGACATTGAAAGTATAGTGCCTCTTTATGAAGCTCTCTACAAAAGGGTTATTTAATTTACCTGCGGCGCAACCATTTTGCAGGATCTAAATTATTTTTTTCATCATTTATATAAAAATCAACTGCGCCAACACCATCTAAATTAGCAGCTGCTTTTCCAATTACCTGGCCAGTTTTTACTTCCTGTCCTGTTTGTACAGCTACACTGGAAAGATTACTGTAAGTGCTGAAATATCTTCCATGCTGCAAAATTACCACCTGCATATC
>NZ_JANPCM010000127.1:0-7994 GCF_031430955.1 Ferruginibacter sp. | reverse complement strand
CGCCGCCTACCGGTTTACGTTACTGCATTAATGGTACCGTATTAGATTTTAAAAAAGTAGAAAAGTAATTATTTAATACCCAGTTTCTTTTTAACCTTTTCAGTAATATCATCTGCTGCCGGAAAAACTATCATTTGTTCTTTATAGGCGATGTGTGAGTAGCCATTTTCTTTTGCAACTTCCTGTATTGCCACAAGCAGTTTATCCCTGATAGGTTTTATTAATTTTTCTCTTTCTGCTTCTACCAAACCATTGCTTTGTTTTTCCTTACGGGATAATTCTGCGATCCTGTTTTGCAGATCGGTTCTTTTTATTTCTTTTAATGAAGACGTCATTTTTAATGAGTCCTTTACAAACTTTTCGTACGCTGCATTTAATTCGCTTTGAGAAATAGTATAATCTTCAGTAATTGCTTTTTGAAAAGATTCCAGCAAAGAATCAGCTCTTTTTGTTTCTGGCATCATCGAAAAAACTTCGTTGGTGTTTATTACACCAAATTTTTGCTGGCTCATACCTGTTTTACCGGCTGTAAGGCAAACCATTACAAAAGCTGCGGCTAATAATTTTTTCATGCTATTTTTTTTACAGTTGTGCTATAAAACTACTTTATTTTTTTAAAATTATCATTTTTACACCCGGGAGTTTTATATTAGCTCATGGTTACATTTTAACTTAATATATTCTTGCCCCTGTAAAAAAGCATTTACTGCTTTCATCATTTTCCTGTTGCAGGATACTATTATCTTTCTTACCTTTCTTTTACCTAAACTTTTTAATTATGAAAAAAATTATTGCAATTGCCCTGACGGCTTTTTTATTTTCCTGTAACAGTAACGATGCGCCTGCAAAAAAAGAAGTAAAGCAATACAGCATTCAGCAACTCTACAAAACAAAAAATATAAGTGGCGGCGCTTTTAATAGAGATGAAACTAAAATATTAGTAAACAATAACGAAACCGGTATTTACAATGTTTACGAAATTACCCTGGCCGATACCAGTATGAAACCACTAACACAATCTGCTAAAGAATCTTTTTTTAGCAGCGATTATGTACCCGGCACCGATAAATTTATTTACAGTGCCGACCAGGGCGGAAACGAAAATGATCACTTATACCTGCAAAGCCCCGGCCAGCCTGTAAAAGACCTTACACCCGGAGCTAAAGAAAAAGCTTCGTTTTCCGGTTGGGATAAAAACCGTGCAAACCTTTATTACACCAGCAATAAACGTGATGCAAAATTTTTCGACCTCTATAAAATGGATACCGGCAAATGGATGCCTGCATTAATGTATAAAAACGACAGCGGCCTTGATGTAAACACCGTTTCTTACAATGAGCAATACCTGCTTTTAACCAAAAGCATTACTACAGATAAAAACGAAATGTACCTGATGGATAATGTTAAAAAAGAGATGAAAAAAATTTCTGCCGATACCGGTGCTGCTGCATATTCACCCATGGCTTTCGATTTAAATGATGCTGTATTTTATTATACCACCAATGAAGGAAAAGAATTTACTTACCTGGTAAAATATACTATTGCTTCGGGCAATAAAGAAAAACTTTTTGAAACCAATTGGGATGTTGCTTACATGAGCCTGAGCCAGAATGGGAAGTACCGTATTATTGGTATTAATGAAGATGGAAGAAATAAAGTTTTACTGTTTGATCATAAAAGCGGAGAGCAATTAAAGTTTCCTGAAATAACAGGGGGCGATGTGCAGGGTGTAAATATTTCTCCTACAGAAAAAAATATGGTATTGTTTGTAGCCAGCGATAAAAGCCCGGTAAATTTATGGCACTACAATTTTGAAACAAATCAATTAAAACAATTAACCAAAACCTTAAGCGATGAAATAAATCCTGATGATTTGGTGAATGCCGAAGTGGTTAGGTTTAAATCTTTTGATGGTGTGGATGTGCCAGCAATTTTTTATAAACCACTTACAGCTTCTAAAGATGCAAAAATTCCTGCATTGGTATGGGTGCATGGCGGCCCCGGCGGACAGTCGAGAGCCGGTTATTCTCAATCCATTCAATATTTTGTAAATCATGGTTATGCAATTTTGGCCGTAAACAACAGGGGCAGCAGTGGCTATGGAAAAACATTTTACAAAATGGATAACCGCAACCATGGCGATAAAGATTTAATGGATTGTGTATATGGAAAAAAATGGCTGGCAAAACAAGAGTATATTGATGAAACAAAAATTGGAATTTATGGAGGCAGTTACGGAGGTTTTTTGAGCCTTGCCGGCATTATTTTTCATCCTGAAGAATTTAAAGTGGGTGTAGATTTATTTGGTGTAGCAAACTGGCCACGTACTTTAAAAAATGTTCCGCCTTATTGGGAAAGTTTTAAAAAATCGTTGTACGATGAAATGGGGGATCCGTTTGGTGCAGACTCAACAAGATTAAAAAATATTTCTCAATTATTTAATACTGATAAAATAAAAACGCCTTTGCTGGTGCTGCAGGGTGCTAACGACCCAAGGGTTTTACAGCAGGAAAGTGATGAAATTGTTGCAGGTGCAAAAAAGAATGGCACCCCTGTGGAATATGTATTGTTTTCCGATGAAGGGCATGGCTTTGTAAAAAAAGAAAACCAAATGAAAGCTGCCGAAGAAACGTTGAAGTTTTTGGATAAATATTTAAAAACAGATCAGGCAAAAACAAAATTGAATTAGTGAAATTAAAAAATGCCTTCTTTAACGGAAGGCATTTTTTATTATTTTATTATCAGAGTTTCTTCAACAAAATTTTACGCTGGCTAAAATTATAGGCAGCATCAATAAAGTCGAGCATCTTACCAAAATCTTCTTTTTTAATTTTTGTTTGCTTATATACTTTTTTAATATTCAGTTTTAAAAAATTGCCTTCAATAATTGCTTTGGTAGTAAAGGCGCCTACTTCATTTTCTACACTCTGGTTTAATCCATCAAGCCCTTTTACTGCAAAGCCTGCAGGTATTGCATATTTAATATCCCATGTAAGCGTATGCGGATAACGAACGTCAATATCATATTTGCGTTGCCTGTCTTCGGGCTTTACCTGTATTTGGCCACCCATTAAAAGCGGTACGTTTACTAAATAATTTTTTCCTGCTTTTCTGGTAAGGTCTCCCAGCACAAATTTTTCGGTGTATTTTAATTCCTGCTTATTAAATGTTCTGCCATCAGTTATTAAATTAAAATTATCGTAACTGATAACATTGCTGTATTCATTTTGCAATTGCCGTTTCATGTATAACGGTTTGCGTTTTTTAAATTCTTCTTTTCTTGCAAAAATCAAACGGTCGTATTCTTCTCTTTTTTTCTCCGGCAACTGGTCTAAATCATTTTCTCCAAAGTAAGCCAGGTAATCTACATCATACACATTGGTATAATTAAGCGCAGCACTTTCATTATCGTGTTTGCTAATTCCTTTGCTGGCAGATGTGGATGTTATATTTGTTTTCTCTAAGTTTTCATCCATTGAAGCTTCAATAGTGGTGGTGTTGTAATTTTCTTCGGGTGTTGCCACCGGTAAAGTAACTGCAGTTGCTGTGGGGGTTTTTCCTAGAGTGATGGAGTAAGCTTCGTTACCTAAATAATCGTCTTTTAAATCAAACGGATTAGAGTTGGTAGAAAAATTAAACACATACTTATTTTTTGCTTTTACCAGCCACTGTAATTCCGATCCAAAAATTACATTGCCCATTTGTGTGGTGCTGTTGTCTGTAGTAATAATTAACTCTGCCAGTATATTTTTCCTCTTTAATTTTTCCAGCATTACGTAAGCAAAAAACTGGCTGGCCATTCTGTTGCCATACAAACCGTTGGTGTGGCGTAAAATATAATACACCCTTTTTATAAAATCATCGTCATTTAATTCATAAGCTTCGCCTTTGCGTAAATAATATTCTGTTTGGTTTAACAGGCCCGAGGTGTAGGCTGCTAAAATATTATCCTGGTTCAATTTCTTTCCTGCGCTGGCATCCATTTTTTCGTAAATACCATTTACTTTTTTTGCAAGTTCTTCGGGTGTAATAGATTTTTTTAATTCGCCCCTGTCGCTGATAAACAAATCCTCAGGATTATTATTTTTTGAATAAATAATTTGAAATTTTGTCATAGGCAAAACCATGTATTCGTTTACCCAACGGGTATCTTTTATTTTTTCCCTGTCCCTATCTTCCCAGGTAAAAGTTTTATAACCACCGCTGCTCCCTTCTTTAAATTCCGGCGCACCATTAATTGATTTACTGTTTACATAACTTTTTTCATCAGTATTAATTTCAAATTTTTGGCTCACAACCGGGTAACCTCTGTGGCATAAATAGTACACCGGGTCAAACTCCAGCGAATTCATTTTTGCGGCATCATTATCATTAAAAACAGTGCTGGCATAATCTATAATATCGCCGGGTTCCAAATTAGAAACTGCCAGCTTAAAATAAATATTTTCGCTTTTAGTTTTATTTTTAATGGTGCTTTGCTTTTCAAAATAAGGAGTAAAAGTATTGGGCACATCATCATTATCTTCTACTAAAACAGCTGTTAATAAAGATACTGTATCAACAATGCCGTCAGCTTTTATAATATGCAAAGCAAAGCCATCGTTTTCGTGGCCACGCCTGAAATAAAATTCCGAAAAACTGTTTACACCATCCTTATCTAACAGTTTTATTTTACGGTGTGTTGTTTCATACACATTCAGTTTATCAACACCGGAGCCTTTATCAAAAACAAATTTTATTTTTTGTGCAATGATAACTCCAGAAAAACCTTTCCATTTTTCTGGTATTTGATTACTGCTGAAATCTGCATCAGCATTCTTCCACACAGCATCCATGTTAGCCTGCAGTTTATTGGCAAGCTCTTCTTTTATGTTTTGTGCAAATACTGTTGTTGTATTTATTAAACAAACAAGCATCAAAAACTTTACAGCTATGAATTGTTTTTTCATTGTTATTGTTTTTTTACTGGTACAGTTTTGGTTGGGGTGGCGGGTTTACCTGTGGCAGGTTTTACCGGTGTTTTAACCGGCGTAGTTTTTACTGGTGCAGCAGGCATTTCTTTGGGGGCAACATAGTTAGGGTCTTTTTCTACCATTACAATATTGTTATTAAAGTCTTTTAGTTTTTTTAAAAAATCTTTCCAGTTGGTAAATTCTTTTTTGGGTATGTTACCCGTTTTAATGGATAAAGATTTTTTTAAAACAATTTTATTTCCCTGTTGGGTGTAGCTGCCGTTAAATCCATAATCGGTTGCCTGTTGTGTAAATGCCTCAGGTAAATCTTTTATTTTATAACCCGGTAAGCTTAATTCAATTTCATCTTCGGCAGTATAAATGCTGTTAAACTCATAAGGGTTTATTCTTTTTTCATCGGGCATAAATGCACTTAATTTTCGTGGAAAAAAATCTATGCCTGCATATATTTCTTTATCATCACGAATAATATTGTTGCTTAAATCTATATCGCCTTCTATCACCACCGGAATTTCCCTGTTGCTTAAATCAGATGTTTTTACATTGGTGGCATTTAAATTATCGTTACCAAACTCCAGCATTTTTTGCAGCACTTCTTTTTTTCTGTCGGTAGGTAAGTCCTGAAAGTATTGATGAAATCCTGTTCTCTCCTCGCCGGTAAACGTAACTTTTAAATGGCCTTTTAAAATATTATCATTTAAAGTAAAAGAGGCCTGCGTTAAAATTTTATTTTGATTGATATCTGCAACAGGAACTTTTATTATCTGGTGATCTGCTCCTTTGCCCACCAATGCTTCTTTACCCTGAATGCGGTAAGCGTATTCGCCAATGGGTACATAATTTTCTGTGGCATCTAAAAAATAGGTTTTGCCGCCAATAAAAACGGTAGATATACAATGATTATCTACACACAAAGATGGAATAGCATAAGTGTAGGGCAAATGTTTTGTTCCAATCCATGTCATGTGTGCATCAAGGCCGGCAAGCTTCAGCATTTCGGTAACCAGGTTGGCCATGCCTTTACAATCGCCGTATTTGTTTTTAAAAACATCCTGTGCCGTTTGTGGTACAAAGCCTGCATAGCCATCTTCAAAAGCTATATACCTGATATTATCCTGCACCCAGTAAAAAATAGATTTTGCTTTTTCCATTTCATTGGCTTTTCCTCTTATCAGTTCATCTACTTTAGGTTTTATGGTAGCCGTTTTATTCTCTGCCTTTGCATATAAATACTGGTACCATTTATATAAATCAGCAGCGCTTTCAAAACCTTTTTCCTGTTTACCATCTGCGGTAAACGATTTTACTAAAACAATTATGTGCGGATAAGTATAGCCAAACGGTAATGCATTTTCTTCGTTGCTCATCACCGGCAGGTCTTTCATTTTAAAAGTATATACCGTTTTCTTTCCTTCTGTTTCGGTAGATTTTGTTACGGTATATCCTGCAAAATTCATTTCTCTAAAATCTAACTGAATATCGGCTGGCACCCGGAAGCGGATTATTTTTTCGCTGGTGGCATAATTGCTGTGGAATAAAACACGGGTTAAATATTTGGCATCTTTAATTTCTTTTTCCACTTCTACCATGGCACCCATACCCATTTTTGGAATAACGATATTGAAATATTTTACCCGGCTGTCATCATAAAAAATATCACCTGATGTAGCCGATTTATCAATTGGTTTATTTTTAGACGTATAGTTTACAAACGAGTTGCCCGATTTGTAATACTGTTTTATTTTAGTAATGGAAGAAAATTTGTTATAAAACTCTCCATACTGTACCATCGTGGCTTCTCTTAAAGAAATAAACTGTACTTTCTGATTCATTAATGCAGTTACAACCGGTCCATTGCCATCTCCTTTACCTACAGCAAAGTCGTATTCTTCCACATCAGAAAGTACAGCAGATCTTTCGTCGGGGTATTTTCTTTTAAGGCGGTAAGCAGTGGCTTCATCATCGTCGCTTACCTGGGCTTTACTGTTGGGAATTAAAAATAAAAATGCAGCAAGGAGTACAAGAAATATTTTTTGCATATGGGCTTTTTAGTTTTTTACGGTATAATGAAAATAAGCAATATTGTATTATCAGGTGTCCGTTTGTGTAATTATTTTGTAAGAGCTGTAAATTTTTTGCACCTTCATGTACCTAAACTTATATTGATGAATAAATTTAATGCATTGTACAGCCTGTTATTGGTATCATTTTTAAGCTCCAATACAATTGCTCAAAAAATTTCGCTTACGCAGTTTAAAAATTTAAAAGCCCGTAGCATCGGCCCCGCCGGTATGAGTGGCCGTGTAACTTCTATTGATGCTTTGTACAGTAACCCTAATGTAATTTATTTAGGTACAGCAAGCGGTGGTGTTTGGAAAACCGAAAACAGCGGCGCTAAATGGGAACCTATTTTTGATGATCAACCCATTTTAAACATTGGTGCGGTGGCAGTACAGCAAACTAACCCTTCGGTGTTGTGGGTGGGTACCGGCGAAGGTAATCCACGTAACTCTGTAAACATTGGTGGTGGTATTTTTAAAAGTTTAGATGGCGGAAAAAACTGGAAGATGATGGGGCTTGAAAAAACAAGAAACATTCACCGCATCATTATTGACCCTGTAAACCCTAATACTATTTATGCTGCGGCTATTGGTAATCCTTATGCGGAGCATGGAGAACGTGGTATTTACAAAACAACAGATGGAGGCGATACCTGGAATTTAATTTTACACACCAATGATACCAGTGGCTGCGCCGATCTAATTATTGATCCATCTAATCCCAATAAATTAATTGCTGCTATGTGGCAGCACCACCGTACGCCTTACAGTTTTAACAGTGGCGGGCCAGGCAGTGGTTTATATATTACTTATGATGCCGGAAAAAACTGGAAAAAATTAGGTAAAGAAGAAGGCCTGCCCGAAGGTAATTATGGCCGCATTGGTTTAACCATTTCTCACAACGAACCTAAACGCATTTACGCTTTAGTGGAAGCCACAAAAAATGGTTTATACAAAACTG